>CAZPXE010000676.1:0-1899 GCA_964590545.1 uncultured Rhodobacterales bacterium
GCGCGTCAGGCTTAGGTTGACCCCCTCCACCTTCGCAAACACGCACCCACATCGCTATCTGCTTGCCCCGCTCGCCCCCCTCACTTATTGAAACCGGAACAGTTAACGCACGCGACCCGAGGGCTCTTATGGCGAAATCGAATAGCCTGTCTAAAACCGCAGTTTGGATCCTTCTGGCCCTGCTGATCATTGGGCTTGCGGGCTTTGGCGCAACCAATCTTGGCGGCAATATCCGAACCATTGGGTCCGTCGGAGACTTGCCGGTCTCGACGCAATCCTATGCGCTGGCGCTGCAACGCGAACTGCGCGCGGTCACCGCCCAAACCGGCCAGCCGGTCTCTTTCGCGCAAGCGCGCGAGATTGGGCTGGATCAGGCCGTGTTGCAACGGATCGTCACCTTGCGCGCGCTGGACAATGAAGCCAAACAACTCGGCCTGTCGATTGGCGATGAGAATGTGCGCGATCAGGTGCTGTCGATCCAGTCGTTCCAAGCGCTGGATGGCACGTTCGACCGCGAGGCGTATCGCTTTGCGCTTTCGAACCAAGGGCTGAGCGAGGGCGAGTTTGAAACCCAACTGCGCGAAGAATCCGCCCGCAATCTGTTGCAAAGCGCGGTGATCAATGGCGTGGCGATGCCACAAAGCTATTCTGACGTGCTGCTGAACTTCGTGGGTGAGCGGCGCAGTTTCACTTGGGCGGCGCTGGATGCGTCACTGCTGGAAGCACCGCTTGAGCCTGCGAGCGATGCCGAAATCCGCACCTATTACGATGAAAACACAGAGCAATTCATGCTCCCCGTCACCAAGCGCATCACCTATGCGTGGCTGACACCGGATATGCTTGTCGATCAGGTGGAACTGGATGATGCGGCCTTTGCCGAGGCCTATCAGGACCGGATCGAAGAGTTTGTGCAGCCGGAGCGGCGTTTGGTCGAGCGTCTGGTCTATCTTGACGAAGAGGCCGCGAATTCTGCCGCCGCCGCATTGGAAGTGGGCGGAACCACGTTTGAGCGGCTGGTCGAAGATCGCGGGCTGGATCTGGCCGATGTGGACCTTGGCGATGTGGGCCGTTTGGAGTTGGACGCAGCGGGCGAAGCTGTCTTCGCGGCGGAAGTGGGCGATGTGGTCGGGCCGCTGGCCTCTTCCACCGGACCCGCGCTGTTCCGCGTGAACGGCATCCTGCCTGCGCTGACCGTCACCGAAGAAGAGGCGCGCCCACGTCTGCGTGAAGCACTCGCCCTCGACCGCGCGCGGCGGATCATCGACGCGCAGGCCGAAGAGTTCGACAACCTGCTCGCCGGTGGCGCGACGCTGGAAGAGATCGTGACCGAGAGTGACTTGCAACTGGGCAGCATCGACTGGTCCAGCTTGAGTGGTGAAGACATTGCAGCCTATGAAGATTTCCGCGCTGCGGCGGCTGAACTGACGTTGGAGGACTTCCCGGCCATTGCAGGTCTCGACGATGGCGGCATCTTCGCCATGCGGCTGGAAGAAGAACTGCCCGAACGCCCGGAACCTTTTGAAACCGCAGCCGAAAGCGCCGGTGTCGCGTTGGAGCAGGCGCGGACGCAAGCCGCGCTGGAAGCCCGCGCCGCCGCGTTCAAGACGGTCATCGAAGGCGGCGCCAGCTTCGAAGACCTCGGGCTGAGCGCAACGCAGGAAGACGGCCAGACGCGCAACGGGTTCATCCCCGGCACGCCCCCCAGCTTTCTGTCGGAAGTGTTTGACATGGAGCCCGGCACCCTCAGCGTCGTCGCCCAAGCGGGCCGCGTGCTGCTGGTGCAACTGACCGAGGTGCTGCCGCCAGAAGACAGCACCGAGAATGCGCAACTCGGTGAACTGCTACGCGAGCAGGTGAACCAATCCATCGCGCAGGACCTGTTCAACGTGTTCACCCAAG
>CAZPXE010000677.1:0-1899 GCA_964590545.1 uncultured Rhodobacterales bacterium
CTTTTGTTAGTGTAGTTTTTGTTAGAGTAGTTTTGGTAGGTCAAAATTTAGGTGGGAATATACTACATTACGCGGCTTTTACCAAAAAAAACCCGTACTAGACTGGAGTAGGAGGCCGAGTACGGGTCAATAATGTTGACGTTTACACGTTCAATACGTCGTCTTTTACGCTGAGTGCTACAGCAACGACTTCATCAATTAATTCTTGAGGAACACTTAATTCTTCAAGTGTGCCCACTAATGCTTCAGCGACAGCACCAAAATGCTCTTCAGTTAAGTTCATATGCTTATGTGCTTCACGCATATCTTTACCGGTATATTCATTAGGTCCACCGAAAGCCATCGTTAAAAATGACTTTTGTTTTTGAATCATACCTGTCATATCGATACTATCGAAGAAGTGGCTAATACGGTCATCAGATAATACTTTTTTATAAAAAATATCAACGGCAGCATTTACCGCAGGTTCACCACCAATTTTTTCATATATAGACATTTGATTATTCTCTTTAAATTGAAGTTAAAAGTTATTTTTCTTCGATAGCAGATAACATATAAGTAATTGCTGCTCGAATTTCAGGTTCTTGTAAGTGTGTTTTGCCACCTTTGGGAGGCATAAGCCCATAACCATTAGTTGCGTGCTCTACTAGTACATCTATGCCTTGAGGTGCTCTTGGTGCCCAGTTCTTTTTGTTACCAAAAACGGGGGCGCCATTAATACCTTGTGAGTGACACACCTTACAATTATTTTTATAAATGTCAGCACCTAGTTCTAGCTGTTTATCCAGTTCAGATGTGCAAGCAGCCAAGTAAGTTGACATCACAACGATAAAAAAACATTTTATATATTTGATCATGCTAATTTTTCCTGAATAATATCAGACGAACTATTAAACATTGCAACGGTAACCGTCACTAACATACATTGAATCTGTTAGTGACGGTTACGTTGTAAGTAACGTGTCTGATTTATATGCTATAGCTTATAGCGGTACACGAATGATTACACCACCCATTACATCACCTAGTTTAAAGTCAGTCTTAGGTGTATCTTTGTGTTCGTTGTGACAAGAAACACAAGGAGCTGCTACAGCAACGTCTGGGTAAACAGCAGTAAAGTATGAAACATCACCTAGTGTTTCTGTGCCATAAAAGTTTTCGCCTGGGTTAGCAACGATATACTCTAAGCCTTCTTTTTCCATAGGTGTCTTTGGTGCATTTTGCTTGTTGATTGGCCAAGTAGATTGTAATGAATAGGTGAACGTGTCATTTAAGTCACGTACAGCTTCAGCGCCGGCACGGAACATTTGTGCTGGTAGTGGCACGCCATTTTCAATATCTTTCCACTCTTCTTTAGGCATTACTGCTGCAGCACCCTTGGGCCCTAAGCGTTGAACAATTAATTTAGTGTAGTTAGTACGATCCGCTTTCATAACAGAAAATAGTGCATCTGTATGTGCTTTTGGATCAATACCTGCGGTTTTTTCTTCGCCGCCGCAGCTAATTAACATTGCTGCTGCACTACAAGCGATCGTTGCCGTTAAGGCTCTTTTTGCTAGTTTTTTCATGGTTTTCCCCTTGGTTTTAAAAGTGGTTGATAATGTGTACTTCATTGTTTTAATACATGGCTATTGTCTTGCCTTTACCCAATCGATGGACTCAATATGCTGACTGGGTCTGCCATTAAAGTTATTCTTTATGAGTACTTCATCGGCAAGGGCATCAATAGCAAAACCCACACCGTGGCAATTCATACATACGGGACGAATCATTTTTTCATTAGGGCGAAGTGTTAAATTTTGATTGTGTACAACAAACACATCGCCTTTTTTGTTAATCTTTTCTCTATGCATATGGCAGGTGGTTCTGGAGCGAGATTATGGCCATTGTCTCGCCAAG
>CAZPXE010000678.1:0-1897 GCA_964590545.1 uncultured Rhodobacterales bacterium
CAACACGCCCGGCGTGCTGACCGATGACACCGCCGATATGACCATGGCGCTGATCTTGTCCGTGACCCGCCGCATCCCCGAAGGCCTCGCCAAGATGCAGGGCGACAATCATTGGGAGGGTTGGTCGCCCCAAGCCTTGCTTGGTGCGCGCGTTGGCGGTCGGCGGCTTGGCATTATCGGTATGGGCCGGATCGGGCAGGCGGTGGCCAAGCGTGCGGCGGCGTTCGGGATGCAGGTGCATTACCACAACCGGCGGCGGCTGCATGCGGCGATCGAGCAGGATCATGAAGCGACCTATTGGGAAAGCCTTGATCAGATGGTGGCGCGGATGGACGTGATCTCGGTCAATTGCCCTTCGACCCCCTCGACCTTTCATCTGATGAGCGCGCGGCGGCTGAAGCTGATGAAACCCGAAGCGGTGATCGTGAACACGGCGCGCGGCGAGGTGATTGACGAAAACGCCCTGACCCGGATGCTCCGCGCAGGCGAGATCGCGGGGGCGGGGCTGGACGTCTATGAGGGCGATGAGGCCAATGACGGGCTGAAATCGCTGCCCAATGTGGTGCTGCTGCCGCATATGGGCTCGGCCACCCGCGAAGGCCGGGTGGAGATGGGCGAGAAGGTGATTATCAATATCAAGACATTTGACGATGGGCATCGCCCGCCCGACTTGGTTGTCCCGTCGATGCTTTAGATTCGGCGCTGTTTGAGGCCCGGACTCAAGCCGAAGGCGCCGGACCAGCACAGGGCCAGCGACGGGCTGTCCAGCGGCCTGTCGCTTTGCAGCCCTCGGCACATCGAAGCAAAGTAAGATGACGCTGCAACTATAAAGTGCTGACGAACTACCGAAAGAGCGACAGTCCCCGGCCCGTCGCTGGCCCAGCTCCCCACCGCACGCATACTTAACAACATCTGAACACCCCCCGCGCTATACCTTCCCCCGCTAGCACGCATCGCGGCTCGGGTAACGCCGGGACGGGATGCACCCCACAGGAGATGGTCCTAACTACGGCCCCCGCTCCGCCCGTCCGGCTGACAAGACCGGCAGGCGGCGCAGCCATCGAATCTCTGCGCGCGCGCAACCCTGTTTCGCCCGTCCATTCACAATAAAGACCGCCAAATCAGCCCGCCGGGACAGCCCGATGCGGGCCAAAGGCATTTGCGCATTTACGCGCGCGGACAAGCGGCTACACTCATTCCGAGCAAAAAGCCCGGAGACAAAATCATGCGCGCCACCCTTCTCGCCCTGACACTCGCCACCCCGCTGGCCGCACAACAGGCGGCGGACGGTGTCGCTCCGGAAGGGGCGACGACCGGCAGCTTTGACGCGATCAGCGCGCCGGTGGCGGCAGCGTTGGAGAAGAAAGCCAAGGGTGAGCCGGTCGCGGCGCAAAACTGGATGGTCGCGGCGGCGAACCCCCATGCGGTGCAGGTGGGCGCGGATGTGCTGCGCGCAGGCGGCACGGCGGCGGATGCGATGGTGGCGGTGCAGGCGATGCTGGGGCTGGTGGAGCCGCAATCTTCGGGCCTTGGGGGCGGCGCGTTTCTGGTCTGGTATGACGCCGAAAGCGGCGAGTTGACCACTCTGGACGGGCGCGAAACCGCGCCGCTGGCAGCGACCCCGACGCTGTTCCAGAACGAGGCCGGAGAGCCGCTGGGCTTCTTCGAGGCGGTCGTCGGGGGGCGATCTGTCGGCACGCCCGGCACGCCCGCGCTGATGGAAGCCATGCATGAACGCTGGGGCAATCAGGACTGGGCGTCGCTGCTGGAACCCGCAGCCGCGCTGGCTGAGGCAGGCTTCACCGTCTCGCCTAGGCTCGCCGGGCTGGTCGAGCGGGATCAGGAGCGCCTCGCCACCTTCCCAAGCACCGCCGATTATTTCCTGCCCGGCGGCACC
>CAZPXE010000679.1:0-1896 GCA_964590545.1 uncultured Rhodobacterales bacterium
CACTAATGTCAATTTTGTCTTCCACTTCACCACCGATAATCGTGTCAGTGTCAGCCTCAAACAAATTGATATCTTCTAGGCCCCATACAAAAGTATCAGCACCAGCTTCGCCATACAGTGTGTCACTGCCTAAGCCGCCAATGATGGTGTCATCACCATCGGTTGCAAAGATTAAGTCATCACCAGCAAGGCCATAGATCACTTCATCAGCAGTAGTGCCATTGATGGTGTCATCACCCTCAGTCCCTTCAATCACAGACTGCGCTTCGATCGTCATATTAACCGTTCCAGTGCTTTCTAGACCTTGAGAATCTTGAATTACATAGTCAAATGATGCAGGGCCTTCATAACCAGCGTTTGGTAAGAAGAACACGTTACCGTCTTCGTAATACACGATACCGTTGATCGCGTTATTGATGTCAACACCGATGACTTCATCACCCTCTGGGTCATAGTCATTGCCTAAAATTTCAGCAGGCGTGATGGTAATGAGTGCGTCCACTAAAGTCGGTGCGATGGTGTCATCGACAGCGACAGGTGCCTCATTGCCTGGTGGCGGATCGATGATTAACTCTGGTTCAACCGTTAGATTCACAGTGGCTGTAGAAAATCCACCAAGACCATCGGTAATGGTGTAAGTGAATGAAGCTGGGCCAACATAGCCTGCAGTAGGTGCGAAAGTAATTTCACCTGCTTCTACAGTGATAATGCCATTTTGCGCATCTTGCACGCCAAATTCATAAATATCATCACCATCTGGATCACTGTCATTGGCTAGCAAGTCTGCGATTTGAATAACGAGTGGTGTATCTACAATTGCGGTTGCCGTGTCATCAACGGCGACTGGTGCTTGATTATCTGCTTCAATCGTTAGGTTTACTGTGGCAGTATCCAAACCACCTTGCCCATCAGCAATGGTGTAGGTAAATGATGCAGGGCCCGCATAGCCTGCTGCTGGTGTGAAAACCACATTGCTTGTGGAATCAATACCTGCACCAAACAACTCAACAGTGCCGTTCACTGCACCTTGCACACTGACGATTGATAATGTATCGCCTTCTGCATCCGTGTCGTTAGCCAGTAATTCTGCTGTAGCGATCACTACTGCAGTGTCTTCTTCGCCTGCTGCACTATCATCAACTGCCTCTGGTTCAGTATTTAGTGGTGTTGTTGCTATAGGCTCAACAGCTGCGCCATGAACCTGACCGTAATGAGACAGTCTGTCTGTTTTCTCAAAGTCACCAGTGTCTAGGTTAATATTCCAAACATCACCATCATCCTCTAAACCAATCAGCGTGTTTTCATCTAGTACTGTTAAGCCATAAAGGTCACGAGGTAAGCCAGTGGCTACTGTCGTTACATCGGAAGTCTCTAAATCAAACTTGACCAACTCACGTGCAGTATTAGTCATAAAGATTGCGTTGTTTAGATAAGTTACATCTCCTTCTGCATAGCTACCAATATTCGCTAATACTGAAATTTCACCACCAGCTGTTATTTGATAGAGGTTTTGATTACCACGGCCTGCGGCATAAAGGTTGCCATCAGCATCTGCAGTGAGCGCATTTAAAAAGACACCGCTACTAGCCAGTAATGTTGTTTGGCCTGATGACATGTCGATTGAATATACTCTGCCGCCGCCAGAGGCAACGCCGTAAAATGTTCCTTGGGTATACGCAAGGTCATATAGTACTCTGTCGGTACGAACCAGCACTTCGCTTTCTTCGGTATCTGTGTTGTATTCGCGGATATATCGATATGAATCGTTGTAAAAAATCGTAGCCAAAATCATCTCCTAATTTGTAAAGTGTAATCCAGCATCACTGGGTTAAACGATTACGAATATAGTATTGATTTTAAGTAGAGGTGTCGTTAGCCCATCTGGTACAAAATGAG
>CAZPXE010000680.1:0-1894 GCA_964590545.1 uncultured Rhodobacterales bacterium
AGAATTGCACGCCAGACTTAGCGCCCCACATGATGCCCGCGATCAGCGCCACGAAGCCCGCAACCGACCAAACCAAGATCCAGATGAAGTTCAGCGACACACCTACGGACAGCGCCGCCTGATGGTCATCGGCCACAGCCCGCATCGCGCGGCCCTGCTTGGTGTATTGCGAGAAGATCACCAGCGCACCGACCAGCAAGATCGCGATGATCGTGGCCGTGATGTCGAGATTGTCGATAAAGAACCCATAGCCGAAGATATCAAACGTCGCCTCATCAATGGCGATATTGATGCCCTGCGGCAGGCACAGCTCACCCGCGACGCAGACGTTCAGCGATTTGATTTCCGAGTTCCACATCAGGTCCGCAAACCCTTCGAGGAAATAGGCCAGACCAATCGTTGCCATGAACAGCAGGATCGGCTCTTGGCCGACAAGATAGCGGAAGATCACCCGTTGCACGAGATAGGCGAGCAACACCATCACCGCGACGGTAAAGCAAATCGCCACAATCGAGTTCACCGACCAGCCGAAGTAGTGCACATCGGTCCCGAAAATCGCGTTGATCAGGTGGGCGAACGGCACTTGTCCCTTCTGGATACCAACCAGAGTCATCGCCGCAAACAGGGCCATAACCCCTTGGGCGTAATTGAAAATCCCGGACGCTTTGTAGATCAGCACAAAGCCCAGCGCGACCAGTGAGTACATGACCCCGGCCATCAGCCCGTTCAGTGTCACTTCCATCGCAAACAGCAGATTGTCTGGCATTTACGTTCTCCTCCCTTGGCGCGCTTGTTTCGCGGCACTCATTGTTTGATCCCCATCATGCAATAGGTCGCGGCGATGTCGCCGGTGTTGGCGCTGAACACCACGCGATCATCTCCGCGCACCGCAAGGATGGCATACATATCCGGCGGCTCTGCACCGCAATTGGCAAAGCCCTTCGGCCCGCCGGGAAAGTTGATTTCCACAAACCCGGCTTCGGTCAGAATGGCCGCGGCCGCATCAGGTGCGGCGATGAAGTCAGGCCAAAGCGGGCCGTTGTCGCCCGCCCCGCCACATAAAATTTGCGCCGGCTGCAACGAGGTGCCTTTGCGATACTCAAAGGTCATCACATAATCATGCCCGCCGCCCTCGGGGCTGTAGAACAGCGAGCCGCCCCAAGAGGTGTCATCGCGCCGCTGATCGACAATGCGCCCTTCAAAGGCGAAATCCTCTGGCGCACGGGCCGCCATGAACCCCGCGCAATCGCGCAATGCCGTTTCGAACCGGCTGTAGTCCTGCGCGGCGGCAAGGCCGGGCAACAGGGACAGAACCGCGCAGGCGGGCAAGAATTTCAATAGGTTACGATTCAAGGAAACTCTCCATTACTCGGATTGCAACCGGCGATTTCTCGACCACGATGCGCGGCTCGATCCACTCATGGCTCATCCATTGGCCCGGTATGTCGGTCTCGCGATAGGTTCCAGACTCGCGCGATTGCGCAACCCAACCACGATAGCCTTTTCGCAACCCGATACCTTTCACCGTGCAAGACCGGCTGGCATCGGGCGTTTCGCCGCCCAGCACCAGCACCGCGCCATTGGCCAGTTGATACGTATCCGCGCGCCCGGCAACGGCGGGCAAATCAGCGACAACAGGGGCGTCAAAGGCTTCGAAAGGTGTCAGGCACCGCCGCTCAAACTCGCTCCACAGCGCATCGTACGGCGAGGCGTGCGCCCCGCTCGCGACCACCGCGAGGGCCAGAGTGAACGCCCGCGCTTTAGTCATGGCTCACCCCAAGATAGGCGTCGATCACCTGCTGGTTGTTGCGCACCTCATCCGGGGTGCCATCGCCGATCTTCTTGCCGTAATCCATCACCACAACGCGGTCAGACAGGTCCATGACCACGCCCA
>CAZPXE010000681.1:0-1891 GCA_964590545.1 uncultured Rhodobacterales bacterium
GATGGATGTTCAGCAGATCCTCCAGCGCTACAAGTCGCTTCAGGACATCATCGCTATTCTCGGCATGGACGAACTGTCAGAGGAAGATAAGCTAACCGTTGCACGCGCACGGAAAATCCAGCGCTTCTTGTCTCAGCCGTTTGACGTGGCGAAAGTGTTCACCGGCACCGATGGTGTTCAGGTGCCGCTTGAAACCACAATCGACAGCTTCAAACGCGTTGTGGCCGGTGAGTTCGATCACCTGCCCGAAGCAGCCTTCTACATGGTTGGCGGCATCGAGGACGTGATTGCCAAAGCTGAACGGATGGCTGCCGAAGCCGCCTAAACCGCGCCGGCGCTCTGCTCAAGCAGAGCGCCCACCCGCCCACCCCGCCCTGCTCGACCAGAGCACCGGCGCGGACCGACTTAAGGAGCCCTCATGGCTGATACACTTCAGTTCGACCTGGTTTCACCAGAGCGCAAACTTGCGTCCACAGAGGCAACTCAGGTCCAGCTTCCCGGTATGGATGGCGACATGACCGCCATGCCCAACCACGCCCCTCTCCTGACCACCCTGCGCCCCGGCGTTCTTCGGGTGCATCACGCAGGCGGCATTGACGAATACCTCGTTACAGGCGGTTTTGCTGAGATGTCAGACACTGGCCTTTCTGTGCTGGCCGAGAAATCCGTGCCACTGGCCGATGCCAGCCGCGAGATGATCGACGCATTGGCTGCTGAGGCAGATGCCGCCCTTGAAGCTGCCAATGATGACAACCGCACATCCCTTGCGATGCGCGTCAATGATGTCAAAGAGCTTGCGGGTCAGCTGAGCCTCTAATCTAACTCAAAAATGCAAAAACCCCGTCATTCTGGCGGGGTTTTTGCATTTTTGGCCCCTCACTTACTCAGGAATAACGCAGGGTTCACGCTGCTTGTGGAGATTGGATTCGTTAACCAATCACAACAGGGGATATCCTATGAAAAGCCTAGTTACCGCTGCTCTGCTCGCACTCACGACCACTGCCGTCTCAGCCACCACAATCGAACCCGGCAAAATCTACGAAGCCAATATCGATCTTTTCAATACATTGCCCGATTCTACGAACCCGATCATATCGTTGGGTCCCAATCCCGCCGTCCAACAATACCAGGTCAATTTCGGCGCGAACCGTCTGGAAAATGGCGAAGGTTTCATCCTTCAAGCCCTGAATGCGGCCAATGAGGTGTTGTCGACCACCACATACACATACCCAATTCCGGGTGCAGGAACCACATCGCTCGGCATCGGTTTTGGTTCGCCTGAGCCGACCCCTCCCTTTTCTCCAATTGTCGATCTCGACACGATCACAAAACTTCGGATTGAGGGCACAGGCATCGGATCATACGATCTTCCAAGCCTTCTGATCTATGTTGTCTATGACGCTGTTCTAGATGTGAATGGAACGCCGACCAACACCAATCTTGTGGCGTTTCCAGCCGCGACCACCTTCGTGGAGGCAGGCACAATGCCACCCGTCAGCGCCGTGCCGCTGCCACTGCCAGCTTTGATGCTGACAACTGCGCTTATCGGTCTCGGCTCCTTTGCCAGCCATCGCAAGAACAGCGCGACTGCCTAATTCCCTATTAGTAAATCCTGCGGGTCAATCAGACCCGCAGGATAAAGGCGCTAAAAGCCGAAGGGCTCGCCAAAACCGCCTTCCAGGAAATAATCCGCCGTCGCAAATTCCGTCGACGCAACCGTGCCGTCCGGAGCATACTCAATGATACGGACCTCCCAGCTTTGGTCATTGTCGCCGTCATAGTCATAGCGACGAAACAAAGAACCATCCTGGTACAAAAGCGCCTGCACGTCTCCATCGTCATACTCAATTTCACGGCCAGCAAGCGAACCATCTGCTTCATAGAACGTGTT
>CAZPXE010000682.1:0-1891 GCA_964590545.1 uncultured Rhodobacterales bacterium
TACCGATACAGCCCCGGCACCAACCCTTCGGCAATCTCCTGTAACACGTCCGGCGCAGTCCCCGGCGCGACCGGAGTGCTGTAATGCACCTCGTAACTGCCACCGAGCTTGGCCAGCAACTCCGACACATATCGCAGCGACGCAAAGGTCCGTGCAAACCCCTCATTCCCGCCGCTCAGAACATACGCAATGCGGCGCGTGCGGTAGTAATGGCGCGAGTTGCGCATGTCGGGCGATGCCGGGACAATTGGCGCATTGGCCGCCTCTGACATCCGCGTAATTCCCGTCCGCCATTCGGGCTCAACAAGCAGCCCGTTTCGCATCCCCGGAACCCGCCCTGAGCCAAAAACCAACAATGCGCCGTCATTGTTTAAATGCGCCTCCATCTCGGCCAAGGTACGCCGCGCCGATGTAACTTTGTCCGCGCGGCTGAAATCGACGGGAATGATCATCTCGGAGCCAAGGAATTGTTCCGCCTCACGGTTTGCCACAACTTTCAAATCCGGGCGGTGTTTCAGCAATGCGCCGGAATGAACAATAAAGTCAAAGGTGCCAATGGGGTGCGTCGAGCCAATTACGACCGCGCCGCGTGCCGGAACATTTTCAATCCCATGCGCTGTAACAGACGTGCCACCGTCCATCTCCATTAACGCATGCAGAAGGTCTGGACCTACCCGGCCATCAAGTTCCCGAAGGACGCGCTCTGTGTCTCGCAAAGCGAAAAAGGCCTGACCCGTTGTGTTTCGGGCACACCAATCGACCATCTCCATCACCCGCCGGATCGCCTTTACACGCCACCGCGCCTCCAACGGCAACCTCAGCCGCACACGCAGCAGCTCGTCCATCGGATTATCTAGCGTTGCGTAAGACGGATCGCGCATTTCCATAACCATACCGTACCAGTCGTTCGAGGCTAACATGCGCCACATACGGATGCACGTTTAAGTTTTAAAATGCCACCATCCGCTTGCCAAGTGCTTGCCAAACGCGCGCGCGCCAGCCCTAATGCGCTGGGGAGGAACGCTATGCAAGACGGGGCAACCAGCGCGATTGACGGTGTGGTGCTGAACTTCTCGCCGAGCGGTTTGCTGGCGCTGAACGCGGTGCTGGCGATTGTGATGTTCTCGATCGCGATTGATTTGCGCGTGTCCGATTTCACCCGATTGCTTCGCGCGCCCAAAGCTCTGATTGTGGGGCTGGTCTCGCAGTTTATCCTCCTTCCAGCGCTGACCTTCGGGCTGATCCTTGTGACAAAACCGATGCCGTCGATCGCGCTCGGGCTGATCCTCGTTGCGGCCTGTCCGGGCGGAAACATCTCCAACTTCATCACCCACCGCGCCGGGGGCAATGCCGCTCTCTCGGTCTCGCTGACGGCCTTCGCCACCGTCGCAGCGCTGGTGCTGACCCCGTTCAACATCGCTTTTTGGGGAAACCTCTATGGCCCCACACGAGAGATCCTGCGCCAAACGGCCATTGACCCTCTTTCTGTCGCGATCACCGTGGGGGTAATGCTGGTGCTGCCGCTTTGCCTTGGTATCTGGCTGAACGCCACCCGGCCCGACATCACGCAACGCGTGCGGGGCGGGTTGCAATGGCTTTCAATGGGCATATTCGTGGCCTTTGTTGCAGCGGCACTGGCTGCAAACTGGGCGCTGTTCATGCAGTTTGCAGGCGGTGTGGCGCTGCTGGTTGCGATCCATAATGCGCTCGCCTTAGGGGCTGGATATAGCGTGGCCTCAGTGGCTGGATTATCGACGCAAGACCGCCGCGCGGTGATGATCGAAACCGGTATTCAAAATTCCGGCCTCGGGTTGATTTTGATCTTTGGTTTTTTCAGCGGCCTGGGCGGGATGGCTGTTGTCGCCGCGTTCTGGGGCATCTGGCATGCGAT
>CAZPXE010000683.1:0-1891 GCA_964590545.1 uncultured Rhodobacterales bacterium
TACCGAAGTGATCTTCAAGGTGAACGGCATCGGCCAGCTTCTGATCACAGCCCTGTTCGCCAGTGATCTGCCGATGGTGATGACGCTGACCTTCATCTTTGCGGTCCTCATCGTGCTGTTCAACATCATCGCAGACGTGCTCTACGGCATTCTGGACCCGAGGATCCGCTATGACTGATACGCCCGACGTAGAGACCTTCGGCGCCCTGCAAGACAAAGAGCCGACCAAGCCGCCGCAATCGCAATGGCGCGAGGTGTGGCTGCAGTTCCGCAAGCACAAGGGCGCGGTGCTGGGCGGCGGGTTCCTGCTGTTCATCACACTGGCGGTGCTGTTCGGGCCGTATATCTGGTCCATCGACGCCAATAAGCTGGACATTCGTGCCAAGGACACGCGCCCGATTTTTGTGGCGCTGTGGGATGGCAGCGCAAAGATTGCTTGGGGCCATCCGTTCGGCACCGACCATCTGGGCCGCGATATCCTTGCGCAGATGCTTGCGGGCGGGCGCGCCTCGATGGCCGTGGGCTGGGCCGCGATGATCATCGCACTGGTCATCGGCACCGGCATCGGCGTTGTGGCGGGCTTTTTCAAGCGGCTGGACGGGCCGCTGATGCGCTTCACCGATCTGGTGCTCTCACTGCCGATCTTGCCGCTGCTGCTGGTCGCGGTGACGCTGTTCCGGCAACCGCTTGTGTCCCGCTTCGGCCCGGAAGGTGGCATGTTCATCCTGATCGTCGCCATCATCGGCATCACCTCATGGATGCAGACCGCCCGGATTGTGCGCGGCGAAGTGCTGGCCCTGAAGGAACGCGAATTCATCCTCGCCGCCCGCTCTATCGGCACGTCCAACGGCTCGATCATCCGGCGGCACCTGCTGCCCAACGTGATCTCACCCATCATGGTTTCGGCCACGCTGGGGCTGGCGACCGCAATCATCACCGAAAGCGCGCTGTCCTTCCTTGGCGTGGGCTTCCCGTCAGACTTCCCCACATGGGGCAAACTGCTGGCCGACACGGTTGAACGGATGGAGCGGTTCCCCGAACGGGTCATGCTGCCGGGCATCGCGATCTCGCTGACGGTGCTGTCGGTGAACTACCTCGGTGATGGTCTGCGCGACGCGCTCGACCCGCGCATCCGCGGGCGGTAACGGGTAAGGCGGGGTTAACCCCGCCCTACGGAGCCGCGCGCATGGCTTACATGATGGAAAGCCGTGCTGGGCTATACCCTGCGCCGAAGCTTCGACGACCAGAACCCCTGCCCGGGAATAACTCCGCGCCCTTACGGCGTGTCCGGTCAGGCTCCGATCCATGCATAGGGGTCCGGGTAAACACCCCCGGAACCACGGAGATATGTTCGCCCAGACGGGCGCCCGTTCTTCTTATTACATGACACAAGATGATGGCCCACCAGCCCTGCCCCCCGGAGCGCACCAAACGCGCTGCCGGGCAGTTTGCGTGGGGTTTTCGCAGTATTGGACCTTCCGGGACCACCGACGCTGCGCCCACTACAAGCCTGTCATGCAGTCCCGCCAGTGCCGCGCAGGTATAAGCGGATTTGGAGCTTTCTGCAGCTAATGACCGGAATGAGCCCAACTTGACCGATGCTGCACGATGCATGAACGGCTGTTTCGCGACCACTTCCTCCGAGTACCTTAAAGATAGTGCTTGCTATGAACCAAGGTTCACACCCTAAATACATATTGGTCAATTAAGGAGATAAACATGACCAATGCTTCGAACGTTATTGCCTGCAACTTAAGCGAACCAGATCTTCGGAAACGAAAGGAAATGTTGCGCAGCACGTTGTCACCATTTTTGACCCAAGCGACTTTCGCGGCAGGCACCTCACGGCTAACCTTTTCCAAGCCGGAGGTGACCCGAAAAATGCTCGAAG
>CAZPXE010000684.1:0-1887 GCA_964590545.1 uncultured Rhodobacterales bacterium
CACATTCGACGTGACCGGCCCCTCCGGCGCCAACACAATCATTGGCGGCTACAATGACGACATTCTGGATGGCGGCGACGGTAATGACACGATCCGCGGCGGCGATGGTGATGACATCTTGTCAGACGGGGCAAGCACAGACGATGTGCAAGGCGGCGATGGCAACGATGTGATTTTGATCCGAGCCGGATCGCAGGACTGGCTGAGCATCTTCGACAGTTTCGACGGCGGGGCCGGGATCGACACATTCCGACATGAAAAACTGTTCGGCTCAGTTGATTTCGACTTGGAAGCCGGGGTTGCAACAAATGCCGGCGTGGCAACCGACGCGACAAATTTCGAAAATTTTGACGGCGCGCTGCAGACAGCCGTCATGACGATCCAAGGAACATCTGGCGTAAACATCATCACCACAGGCTCCGGCGACGACACCATCGAAGGACGCGGCGGCGCGGATACGATGGACGGTGGCGCCGGGATCGACACGCTCAGCTATGAAAGCGCGGGCAGCGGCGTAGCCTTGGCCTTCACAACCGGCGCAGGGGTCGGCGGGGATGCGGATGGCGACACGTTCACCAACTTCGAAGCCTTCCGAGGCTCTGATTTCAACGATTTTGTCACCGCGCTTCAAACCACATCTTATACGTATGAAGGACGCGGCGGGAACGACAATTTCGGCCTGTTCTCCTTCAGCGAAGGCGGTGGAAAAACCTTCGACGGCGGTGCCGGGTTCGACACGATGGACCTGCTGCAACAAGGCGCGACAGCGTTCATCGACCTGCGTGACGACACGCTGATCAGCATGGAACGGCTCGATTTCGACGCGGTCAGCGGCAATGTTCTGGACAGCGTTCTGATCAACGCGGCCCAGATGGATGACGTGACAGACATCCGCGCGGCGGCCCATGCGGGCGACACTGTGCAGCTCGATATCTTCATGGACGGTCGCACGAACCTTGATCTGTCGGGCCTGACCGTGACTGGCTTTACCGAAACGGGCGACCAGATCACCATTACCGGGGACGGTGATGATGAGACGATCATCGGCTCGTCAATAAACGACGATATCGACGCAGGCGGCGGCAACGACACTATCGAAGGCACAGCTGGTGCGGATGTGATCGACGGCGGCGCGGGCATCGATACGCTGAGCTACGAAAGCTCAGATCAAAGCGTTGCGGTCAATCTCGACGCAAACATCGTCTCTGGCGGGCATGCCGACGACGATGAGATTTCGAACTTCGAAAATGTCATCGGCTCTGCCTTCAGCGACAATCTGATCGGTAACAATAATGACAACGTCCTGACCGGCGGCGCCGGAAATGACGGTATGCGCGGCCTTGGCGGGCGCGATGAGTTCTATGGCGGTGCGGGCAACGACAATTTCCAGACCGGAAACCTCGCCAGCCATGTCGTGGCCGGAGAGGTCTATGATGGCGGAGCCGACCGCGACTCGATCACAATCGAAGTAATTGGCACACCGCGCACCGTCGATCTACGGGACGCGACGTTGACCAGCGTCGAACAGTTGCTCTTTCGGTCCGATGCAGGTTCCTTCATTGGTGATCTGGCTGCGCAACTCACCGTGTTACAAGCAGTTGTCTCGGGTCTGGACACGATTGGCGTATCCGGGAGGGCTGCGGGCGACAGCTTTGATGCGCAATTCTTTATGGACGAAGCGACAGCCGTTGACTTGTCTGGTTTGTCCTTCATTGGAAATTTCGGCGCCACCGGCACGGGCGACACTGTGACGATCATCGGGGATGGCGATGACGAAACCATCGCCGGCACGTCGATCGCAGACGTGATCAACGGCAATGGCGGCAATGACACCATAAAAGGCGGCGCAGGCGCTGACACGCTGGATGGCGGCGCGGGCGTTGACCT
>CAZPXE010000685.1:0-1880 GCA_964590545.1 uncultured Rhodobacterales bacterium
TCGCTCAGCCCGGACCAGTTCTTGCCAATCAGATCAGTCTGGCGCGGCGAGACGAGGTTGTTGCCCTCGTAATCATAGACGAAAAAGAACCCTTCATCGCCATAAATCATGGCGGCAAGGATTTGTTTCACCTGTGCTTTTGCCTGTTCATCATCAGGTGGCGCGTTTCCGTAGATGAAGTAAAACCCGTTGCGTGCTTGCGTCACGTAGTTGCGCAACTCGTCCTTCTTGGCAGCAAGGATCTGCGCCTCAAGCGCGCGGATTTCGCGCTGGGCCGAGGTTTTGGACTGGCTTGCCACCAGTGCCGCAATCGCCGCAATCGCCAGCACCATTGGCACCGCCGCCAGCAGCGACAGCTTTTGCCCATAGCTAAGCCGGGGCAGGGGAACGGTGGGCATCAAGCGCATGGGAGGCGACGATAGGGCGGAACCGGCGCGGATGCAAAGGGCGGGCTAGCCCATAAATGCGATGATCCGGTCCGCAGCCACGGCGGCGCTCATATTGGTCGTCTCAAGGCGCAGGTAGTTCGGCATGTCGATCTCGCCGGGATGGGAGGTGAAGCGATGTTCGGCGTCATGCTCCAACAGCAAACCGTCCGACCATTCCACGTCCCGCTTTGTCGGTTTATGCGCCAGCCGGTTTTCACTGCGGTTGCGCGCAAGGCGGGTGTCGAGGTCTGCGTTTAGCTCGGCCAGATAAATCTTGTAGCCGGCATCCGCGAACTTGGCAGCGATGGCCTCTATATACTCTTTCTCGCCCGGCACGCCGAAGGCCCAGACGAAGGTAAAGATATAGCCGGGCGCTTTGCTCTTCACGAAGGCGTCGAAAAAGGCCGCGCGGATTTGGCCGACCAGCTTGCGCCCCTCGGGCGTGCCGTAGCTGAAAAAGGGCGCGACGGCTTCGATGGCGACATGGTTGTGGAACAGTTTGAGATCCGTGCGGCGCTCGATTTCCTGTCCAACGGTCATTTTGCCCACCGCGGGTGGTCCGATGAGAAAGAGCAGCTTCATCGGGCCGCCTTACCCGGATTTTCGCAAGTGCCAGACCTGTTCGATGGGATAGACCTTTGCCCACTCCGCTGGGACGGCGGCGCGGGTATGGTCGGCGTGGTCCGGGGCGTAGAGCTCTTGATAGGCCTCGACCGCGAAGCCGAGCCGGGTAAAGAGGGCGTGCCAATCCCCGTGCGTGAGGTTAAAGCAAATGCCGCTTGGCTCTTCTTCTACTTGGGTCCAATCGGCGCCCCACATATGGCGATAAGGGCGGTGCAAGGTCAGATCGCAGGGCGCGCCGCTGAGGGGTGAGCAGATCAGGCTGAGCGGGTGATTGCCCAGAAACACCAAGCGCCCGCCGGGGCGCAGCAACCGCGCCGCCTCAAGCAGCCACAGGTCGGGCTGGCACCAGATCGCCGCGCCATATTCCGAAATCGCGAAGTCGAAACTGGCATCCGGCAGGCCGGTTTGCTCGGCATTGCCTTCCATAAAGCTGATCTCGGCCCCATGCACCGCTGCCAGCCGCCGCGCGGTCTTGAGTTGTTCGGGCGAGACGTCAATCGCCGTGACCTTGGCCCCGCGCCGGGCCATCCAGCCCGAGACATAAGCCGTCCCGCAGCCAAGCTCGATCGCGTCCTGCCCGGCCATGTCGGTGGGTAGCAATGCGGGCGCGGTGACAGGCTGGCTCCATGTGCCCCATTCAGGAATGTCCAACGCCCAAAGGCGCTCGCCCAGAGCGACCCAATTGGGCGCATCCTCGTTCCAGACGGTGCGGTTTACGTCGACATAATCTGCGCTCGTCATCGGGCCTCTCCGGGTATGCCGCCGAGATGCGCGCGGCGCGCTGGGCGGTGCGGGTCAACTATATCACAGGTTGCAGCGGATGGGACC
>CAZPXE010000686.1:0-1871 GCA_964590545.1 uncultured Rhodobacterales bacterium
CTGAAGGATTACCAGAACAGCTTGCCTTGTCCGCCACCCGCGACACTCTGCTGCGCACCCGAACCGCGACGCTCGACAGTTTGATTGAGGCGCTGGCCATCTTTGCGCCCGATGGATCGGTGCAGCTTTGGAACCGCAGTTTCGCGGGCACTTGGGGCCTGAGCAGTGAGTTCCTTGACACGCATCCGGGGGCTGAGGATTTGCTGGCGGCGATTGGCAAGAATTTGGCACGGCGCAGCCAAGCAGAGCAGATCGGGGCGGTGGTGCGCGCGGCCACGCTCGACCGGAAAGAGAAACAGGGGCAGGTTGTGCTTGCCGATGGGCGCACGCTGCAATTTGCAGGCGTGCCTTTGCCCGACGGCAACGGCCTGCTGACAGTGCTCGATATAACCGACAGCCAAAAGGCGGAAAAAGCGCTGCTCGACCGCGCGGCGGCATTGGAAGAGGCGGATGCGGTCAAGGCGCGTTTTCTTGCCAATATGTCCTATGAATTCCGTACGCCGCTGACCACGATTGGCGGATTTGCAGAATTGCTGAAAAGCGGCGCTGCAGGCGATATGAACGAGCAATCGAGCGAATATGTCGACGCAATCCTTACCTCGGTCGCGCGACTGACGGAGCAAGTGGAGAACGTGCTCGACCTGTCGCAAAGCGAGGCGGGCTTGCTGCCGATTGATAAGGAAGAGATTGATCTCTTGCCTTTCGTCACAGGGCTGGTGCGTGATCGCGAGCAGGCGATCATAGGCGCAGGGCTTGGTCTTGATCTGAAAGGCAAACGCGGGCGCATGGTAGAGGCCGATCCGCGCCAATTGGGCCGGGCGCTGGGCAATCTGCTCGACAATGCCATTGAATACACACCCAAGGGCGGTCAGATCGTGATCGACATTCCCAAGCCCGGCGACAACGACGCATGGCGCGCGATGGTCATCATCAGTGACAATGGGCCGGGGATGACCGCCGACGAATTGGCGCGGGCGGAAGGGGCTTTGAGCCCTGATGGCGAGGGCACGGGCCTCGGCATACGTCTCGCGCGGCAATTGGTTGAGGCGCATGGCGGGACATTGGAGATAGCGAGCGAAAAGGGCCGGGGCACTCTGGCTGCGATCACTTTGCCATGAACGAGGAGGGCGTGAGCGAGCCCCTGCGCCGCGTGCTGCCTGATCTGGACGCGATGGCGCGTTTCGGCACCGCGATTGCCGCCCAATTGCGCCCCGGCGATGTGGTCGCACTCGAAGGTGGATTGGGCGCTGGCAAGACGACTTTGGCCCGCGCGATCATTGCCGCTTTGGGATATGAAGGCGAGGTTCCATCGCCGACTTTCACGATTATTGAGACCTACGACGCGCCGCCTTTGCGCATCGCGATTGCTCATGCCGATTTTTACCGTTTGAACGATCCGAGCGAGGTCGAAGAGATTGGGTTGGACGATTATCGCGAGGCTGCAGCGCTGATCGCGGAATGGCCCGACCATGCGGGCGGATTTGCGCATGAGGCGGCGTGCCTTTCGATTCATTTGGAAATTGGGTCAAAAGAATGTGGAGAGGGGCGGATAGCGATTGTGCAACCGGGCGCAGATTGGCAGAGCCGATTGCCATGAGTGATCTGCCCGAAGGCCTAACCGCATTTGTCGCCCAAGCTGGCTGGGGTGATGCCGCAATCGAGGCGATCCCCGGCGATGCCTCAAACCGCCGCTATTTCCGATTGCGCCGCGCAGCAGATGCGTCCCCGCAAACTGCGATGCTGATGTATGCTCCGCCGCCAGAAGAAGACCCGAGCGAGTTTTTGCACGTCGGACAGTGGCTGTGCGAACAGGGCCTGCGCGCGCCAGAGATTTTTGCCACCGATGCACAGGCTGGTTGGGTTCTGCTCGA
>CAZPXE010000687.1:0-261 GCA_964590545.1 uncultured Rhodobacterales bacterium
TCTGCGGTGATCAGCAGCAGGTCGCTTTTGCCAAGCGCAGCGGTGATTTCAGGCAAGCGTCTATCGAAGGTTTCAAGGGCGCGGGCATAGCCTGAAACATCGCGGCGGTGGCCGTAAAGGCTGTCGAATTCGACATAATTGGCGAAGATGAAATCGCCGTCATTGGCGGTTTTGAGCGCTTTGATGGTTTGGTCGACCAGTGCCATGTCGTCTGCGCCTTTGAGCAGGTGGGTCACGCCATGGCCTGCGAAAATATCGTTG
>CAZPXE010000687.1:271-1870 GCA_964590545.1 uncultured Rhodobacterales bacterium
GATTGCGTAGTCGCGGCGGTTGGCAGTGCGGGTGAAGCCGGTTTCTGGCGTGCCGATAAAAGGTCGCGCAATGACGCGCCCGACTTTCATTGGGTGAACGATTTTGGCGGCGGCTTCACAAAGTTCAAGCAGGCGGGGGAGGCCGAATTCGGTTTCATGCGCGGCGATCTGGAACACGCTGTCGGCGGAGGTGTAGCAGATCGGCCAGCCGGTCCGCGCGTGCTCTGCGCCGAGCTCGGCGATGATCTGGGTGCCGGAGGCGTGGCAGTTGCCCAAAACGCCATCCGTGCCAGCCGCCTCAGTGACGGCGGCAAGCAGGTCTGGCGGGAAACTCTCTGTCTTTTCAGCGAAGTAATGCCAATCCCAAGGCACCGGCAGCCCGGCCAGTTCCCAATGGCCTGACGGGGTATCCTTCCCGCGCGAGGCCTCCCGCGCCACACCCCAAGTCCCGGTGACCTGCACCTCAGGCGCGTCCATACCGCTGGAGGCGCGCAAAGCATCCCAGAGGCCGAGCGCGGCCAAGTTGGGCACGTCAAGCGATCCGCGCTGCTCCAGAATATGGCCAAGCGTATTCGCGCCGGTATCTGGGACATCGCCATTGAAATAGGCACCCGCATCCGGCGCGCCGCCGATGCCGACGCTGTCCATGACGAGCAGAAACGCGCGGGGCATTACTCGACCAGCGACCGGATCAGTTCCGGCACAGGGGCCGCGCTGCGCCCGATGGTTATGGCCGCGCGCAGGGCGGCTTCGGCAGCGTCGGCTTCCTTGGGCCGCACCGCATGAACCACGCCGAGGACCGAACCTTTGCTCACTTTCGCGCCCAGCGGTGCGATCTCAGAAAAGCCAACGGCCGGGTCAATCGCATCGGTTTCCTTTTGCCGCCCGCCGCCGAGCGCCACGACGGCAAGGCCCAGCGCCTCGCCATCCATCGCGGTGACATAGCCCGGCCCGCCTGCCGTGACTTCTCGGATCACGGTGGCTTCGGGCAGGAAGCGCGCCCAGTTCTCCATGAACGCCAGCGGGCCGCCTTGCGCCGCGACCATGCGTCCGAAACTTTCAGCGGCGCTGCCGTCGCGGATGGCGCGGGCGATCTTGTTGGCCCCGTCCTGCACGTCGGATGCCAGCCCACCACCCGCGAGCAGAACGCCGCCCAGTGCGGCACAAATGTCGGCGATTTTGCCGGACCCTTTGCCCGTCAGCACCTTGCACGCCTCAGCCACTTCCAGCGCGTTGCCCAGCGCCGGGACAACAGGCTGGCTCATGTCGGTGATCAGCGCCGTGGTCTTGCACCCGGCGGCATTGGCGGTGCGCACCAGCGCCTCGGCCAGCGTTTCAGCGGCGTCCATGTCTTTCATAAATGCGCCAGAGCCGACCTTTACATCCAGCACCAGCCCATCCAGCCCCGCCGCCAGTTTCTTGGACAGGATCGAAGCGGTGATCAGATCAAGGCTTTCGACCGTCGACGTCACATCGCGCACCGCATAAAGCCGTTTATCGGCGGGGGCGATATTGGCCGAGGCGCTGACAATCGCCGCGCCCGCCTGGTCCAGAACGTCCCGCAGCCGCGCGCCGCTGAGGTTGATGTTGAAACCCGGA
>CAZPXE010000688.1:0-1869 GCA_964590545.1 uncultured Rhodobacterales bacterium
CGTCAACATGAGCAAATTCTGCCCGGATTCGATCTAAACGGAAATTCCGGCCTTCTCAGCAAGCTCTTTCAGCGAAACTTCCGGACGCGGCCCATAATGCTGGATCACTTCTGCCGCTGCGATATGGCCAAGCTTTGCACATAGCGACAATGGCAGGTCGTTGGAATATCCATACAGGAACCCAGCGGCATATTGATCGCCCGCACCAGTCGTATCGACGACTTTGCTAACGGGTTCAGCGGAAACCTCAATCGGCTCACCGTCACCAATCACTACGGACCCTTTCTCAGATCGGGTAACCGCAGCGAGTGCCTGGTCTGCGCGCAACGCCGCAACCGCAGTATCAAAGTCATCTGTCTCATACAGTGACAACAGTTCAGCTTCGTTCGCAAACAAGAGATCGACATGACTTTTGATGAGATGCCTGAAGCTCTCGCGGTGGCGGTCCACGCAGAAATTATCTGACAGCGTTAGCGACACTTTTCGCCCTGCCGCTCTCGCCACCTCAGATGCATGCGCAAAGGCCGCTTTCGCATCATCCCGGTCAAATAAGTATCCTTCAAGATAAAGGATCTTTCCAGCCCGCACGATGTCTTCATTTACGTCTGCCGGAGAAAACATCACCGATGCGCCGAGATACGTGTTCATGCTGCGCGCGCCATCAGGGGTTACGAAGATGATGCAACGTGCCGTCGCGGGCCCTTCTGCCAAGGGCGGGGTATCAAACCAAATCCCATCATTGGTCATGTCTTTGCGGAAGATTTTGCCGAGCTCATCATCAGCGACTTTACCGATATAGGCAGACTTACCGCCAAAACTGCCGATGCCTACAATCGTGTTGGCGCCGGACCCTCCAGGCGTGACCAAGGCAGAGCGCGCTTCACGTGTAAGCTCACGTGCGCGATCTTCTTCGATCAAAGTCATTCCATCTTTTCGAATGTCCCAATCTGTTAGGAACTGATCCGAAACCCCATCGATCACATCGACAATTGCATTGCCGAGGCCGACCACATCATAAATTGTATCTGTCATAAGCCTCGCTTTGCCAGACGGCCAAGGTAGACGCAACTGGCAAGGTGGGTTAGCTGGCCGCCATGAAAATTGCCTTTCTTGCGTCCACCGTCACCCTGCCCTCCTCGCCCACCCGGCGCGCTGACTATCATGAGCATGTCTATACGATGGATGCGTTGCGCCCGCCCTTGGAGGCGCGCGGCCTGACCCTACATGATGTCGCCTGGGATGATCCGAGCGCGGATTGGGCGAGCTATGATCTCGCCATGGTAGGCACGACATGGGACTATTGGGACCGCGTGCCGGAGTTTTTCGCAACTTTAGAGCAGATCGAAACCGCCACGCCGCTGCACAATCCCAGCGCTTTGGTAAAATGGAACAGCCGAAAAACATACCTCAAAGAGCTCGAAGGCAAGGGCGCAAAACTGATCCCGACTGAGTGGATCGAAATCGCTGATGAGGCCTCGGTGCGCGCAGCATTCGATGCGCTGGAGACAGATGATCTCGTCATCAAACGCCAGATCGGCGCGGGTGCCTCTGGTCAGCATAGGTTAAAGCGCGGCGATCCTATCCCTGCCATGCCGCATCCGATGATGGCACAAGGCTTTGTTCCATCCATCCAGACCGAAGGCGAGTTCAGCTTTATCTTTATCGATGGGGAGTTCTGCCACTGCCTCATCAAACGGGCAGTCAAAGGCGACTATCGCATCCAATCGATCTATGGCGGCAAAGAAGAGGCGGTCACCCCGCCTAAAGAAGATCTCGCAGCCGCAAAGGCAATCATCAGCGTGATGGATACGCCCCCGCTTTATGGCCGCGTCGATATGGTGCGCGGCGCTGATGGCGGACTCCTGCTTA
>CAZPXE010000689.1:0-1867 GCA_964590545.1 uncultured Rhodobacterales bacterium
ATCGTGGCACCAAATGCTCCGAAACAGAACATCCCAAAAAGGCTCAGAAAGTTGTCTTTGAAATAAAGCGCGAATTCTTCGCCGGACGTCCCTGAGACAGAAAACAGATCCAACAAATGAAACACTAGCCCCCACAAAAGCCCCCAGCCAACGGCTGATGCCACCATGAATAGGAGTACTGAATTGAGAGAAAAGCGGGGTTGTTTCAGCATGATCAGCGATACGTCACTTGCTTAACGGCTTCGATAACCTCTTCGGTTGTCACAAGCGCGAGCTTTTCAAGATTGGCCGCGTAAGGCATGGGCACGTCCTTACCTGTGCAAGTGATCACAGGCGCATCAAGGTAGTCGAAGGCCTTTTGCATGATCTCTGACGCAATCCAGGAGCCGACAGAGCCTTGCGGCCAACCTTCCTCAACGGTGATGCAACGATTTGTTTTCTTGACGCTTTCCAGAACCGTCGCCATGTCCATCGGGCGCAGGGTGCGCAGGTCGATCACTTCCGCCGAGATGCCGTCCTCGGCCAGCTTGTCTGCGGCTTCCAACGCGTATTGCATCCCGATCCCGAAGGATACGATGGTTACGTCCGAGCCGGTCCGCCAGATACGGGCCTTGCCGAACGGCACGGTGAAGTCCTCCAGTTCCGGCACCTCGAAGGAGCGACCATAAAGGATTTCGTTTTCGAGGAAGATCACCGGGTTCTCATCGCGGATCGCGGTTTTCATCAAGCCCTTAAAGTCGGACGCCGCATAGGGCATCGCCACTTTCAGACCCGGAATTTGCATATACCACGCGGCATAGTCCTGAGAGTGCTGCGCGGCGACACGGGCGGCGGCCCCGTTCGGGCCACGGAACACCATCGGCGCGCCCATCTGCCCGCCGGACATATACAGCGTTTTGGCGGCAGAGTTGATGATCTGGTCAATCGCCTGCATGGCGAAGTTGAAGGTCATGAATTCCACGATCGGGTTCAAACCGCCAAACGCGGCGCCAACGGCGATCCCGGCAAAGCCATGTTCGGTAATCGGCGTGTCGATAACGCGCTTCGGCCCGAACTCATCCAGCATCCCTTGCGAGATTTTGTAAGCGCCCTGATACTCGCCAACTTCCTCGCCCATCAAATAGACGCTTTCGTCGCGGCGCATTTCCTCGGCCATCCCATCGCGCAGTGCTTCGCGCACGGTCTGGGTCTTCATCGGCGTGCCTTCGGGCCAGTCCGGGGTCAGATCGACCTGCGGGGCAGCGGGGGCGTCGGCCACAGGAGCTGCGGGCGCAGGCGCGGCCTCTGGCGCAGGGGTTGCTTCGGCGGCCGGGGCAGGGGCCGCATCGCTGACCTCTTCGCCTTCTTCCACCAGAATGGCGATGGGCGTATTCACTTTCACGCCTTCGGTGCCTTCCGCGATCAGGATCTTGCCGACGATCCCTTCATCGACCGCTTCAAACTCCATCGTCGCCTTGTCAGTTTCAATCTCGGCCATGATGTCGCCCGAGGACACCGTGTCGCCCTCTTTGATCATCCATTTCGCCAGCGTGCCCTCTTCCATCGTGGGGCTCAGCGCGGGCATGAGAATTTCGGTTGCCATATCAGTCGTCTCCTCGTCGCGCGCGGTCTAGGCGTAAATATCTGTCCACAGCTCATCAAGGCTGGGTTCGGGGCTTGTTTTGGCGAATTCGGCGCTTTCGTTCACGATGGCCTTGATCTCTTTGTCGATGCCCTTCAGGTCCTCTTCCGTCGCGTGCTTGCCGGTGAGCAGCAGCGAACGAACGCCTTCAATCGGGTCACGCTCTTCGCGCATCTTTTGCACTTCTTCGCGGGTGCGGTACTTGGCCGGGTCCGACATGGAGTGGCCGCGATAGCGATAGGTTTT
>CAZPXE010000690.1:0-1860 GCA_964590545.1 uncultured Rhodobacterales bacterium
TGCCGGGTGAAAAACCCAAAGACCTCGCCCAAGAAGACAAGGTTTGGGAGCTGCTATCCCCTTGGATGAAACCGGAAGACGGCACGCTTGTCCGCTCGGCCACCTATAACTTCCGCTCGCGCCTTGCGCGCGGTTGGCGCAAGGGGCGGATGCTGATCGCAGGTGACGCGGCCCATGTGATGCCACCCTTCATGGGGCAGGGCATGTGCTCTGGCCTGCGGGATGCTTGGAACATCGCTTGGAAGCTTGATGCCGTGCTGTCAGGCAAAGCATCGGACGATTTGCTTGATACTTACGAGGCCGAACGCTCCCCGGTTGTGGATGCAGTGATCCGTATTTCGATGGAAATGGGAAAAGTGGTCTGCGTTCCAGACCCGCACGCCGCAGCAATGCGGGACGAAGCCTTCTTTTCCGGCAATGTGCCGCCACCGCCAGAGCTTCCGCCGCTGCCAAGCGGTGTCGTGGACACGGATGCGAATGGCGCGCTTATCGGCGTGGCAGGGCAATATATGCCGCATGGCGTTGTAAGCGAAAACGGCAAGGCGCAGCGGCTTGATGATCTTGGCGATGGGCTGAATTTCACGCTGTTGGTCAACGGCTTGCCCCACGACAGCATGACGCTTGCGGTTTCAGACGCGATTGACCGCTTAGGCGCTGTGGTCGTGCCTTTCAGCGAGGCGAGGTTTGCCGACACCGAAGGGCGCATCGCTGCGCTTTTCCAAACCACTGGGGCCAAGGCGATCCTTGTGCGTCCAGATTTCTATGCCTTCGGGTCAGCGGCTTCTGCGGAGGAGGCAGAAGCCATGCTGATCAAGGCGGCCGCGCATTTCGACCTTTCCGGGGCGGAAACTGCGGCCTGACACGTTTTTTGAGTTGAGGAGGAACTCATGTCCAATGTCGATAAAAAGAGATCGTGGTTTGCGCTGGTCGTAAGCCATATGTGCGGAATGATCGACCTTGCGGCTTTGCCCGTTTGGGTCGGAACTTTGATCGCTGGCTTTGCCATGATGGAGGCCGAAGCAGGCGGGCTTGCAACGCTGTTCCTGATTGGCGCTGTGTTGTGCAGCTTGCTGTTGGCACCTCGTTTTCACCGTATGAATGGTCGGTGGTACGTGCCTGTGGCCTTTGTCATCAGCGCAGCGTGTTTCTATGCGATGACGCAAACAAGCGCTTATGTAGCCTATGCGGTTTTGCATTTCGTGGCCGGTGCGGCGACAGGCATCGCGATTTCCTTCACGCACGGTTCGATGGGCCGATCCTCAAATCCGCACCGTGTTTTTGCATATGGCAGCTTGGCTTTGGGCGTTGCGGCTGTGCTTTACCTTGGCATCACGCCTGAGTTGATCAAGCAAAGCGGTCCGAACATGCTGTGGCTTGTCTTTGCAGGGGTCATGGGCTTTGCCGCCCTAGTCTCTGCGCTGTTCTTCCCAAACATCGAACCGGCCATGGAAGTCGACACCAAAGACCACCCAAAGTTCACAGCACAAGTGTGGATGGTCATTGCGGCGATCATGCTGATGGCCCTGAACAATTCAATGATCCTCAGCTTTGCAGAACGTGTCGGCGATTTCCGCGGCTTTACCGGTGGGCAAGTGCAAGCCGCGCTGATCACCATGGGTTTTGTGGCTTTGTTGCCCGCTATTCTGGCGGCGTTCTTACAATCGCGGGTGTCAGCGATGACCGTCGGTATGGTTGGCGCAGTGCTGCACGGGCTTGTCTGCTTCGGCACTATGTTCGGTGCCGAATATTCGATGTACTTCGCCGCGTTGATCTTTGTCCCGTTCATCATGATTTTCGCCCATACGTTCGTTTTTGGGCATTTGTCCGCGATTGAACCTTCGGGCCGCGCCGTTGCTGGGA
>CAZPXE010000691.1:0-1834 GCA_964590545.1 uncultured Rhodobacterales bacterium
ACCGCGCCGCCCACAGTGCCATCCGCATGGCCCGCGCGCACCAGCAGCGCCGCATAGACCAGCGGGTCGCGCGCCGCTTCCAGCGCCCGCTCTGGCGTCATGCCCTTATGCTTGCGCAACTCATAGAAAAGGTTGGCCAGGCTGTCGGTCAGATCACTCGTCGCGGGGTCATGGACAGCAAGGCCATCCGCGCCGCCAAGTTGGGCGCGTACCTCGGTCTCGGAACCCACCAGAATGATCTCCGCCAGCCCGGCCTGATGTGCGGCGATGCCTCCCGCCACCACACGCGCATCGGTCCCCTCGGACAACGCAATAACCGCGCGTGTGTCACGCGCGGTTTGCTGCAAAAGCTCCGAAGGGATCAAGGTCATCCGCTGCTTACGCTTGCGGGACCATATCGTCGGCGGAAATGCCCGCCACCGAAACCGGCTTCTTCATCGCATCGCGGCGGAAGGGCTCGCCCAGCTCTTGGTTGATCATGGCTTCGATCAGCGTGGTCTTGCCATGCTTCATCTGATCCTCAATCGCCTTGTTCAGCGCCGCCGTCAGCTCGTCCTGCGTGCGCGCCACGATGCCCTGCAAGCCACAAGCCTGCGCGATGCCAGCGTAGGACACTTGCTCGTCCAGCTCAGTGCCGACGAAGTTGTCATCGAACCACAGCGTGGAATTGCGCTTCTCCGCGCCCCACTGATAGTTGCGGAACACGATTTGCGTGATCGGCGGCCACTCACCCCGGCCAATCGCGGTCAGCTCGTTCACCGCGATGCCAAACGCACCGTCACCAGCAAAGCCAACCACGGGCATATCCGGGCAGCCGATCTTCGCACCCGCGATGGCAGGAAGACCATAACCACAAGGCCCAAACAGCCCCGGCGCCAGATATTTCCGCCCATCATCAAAGTCGGGATACGCATTGCCGATGGCGCAGTTATTGCCGATGTCCGACGAAATGATCGCCTCACGCGGCAGCGCTGACTGAATAGCCAGCCATGCCATACGCGGGCTCATCCAATCCGGCTTCGCCTGACGCGCACGTTCGTTCCAGCTTGTGCCGGGATCGTCCTGCTCCTCGTTCATCGAGGACAGTTCCTGTGCCCAAGCGGATTTCGTGGTCGCGATGCGGTTCTGCCGCTCATCGCGACCCTCATCACCCGCCGTGTCCGACAGTTGCCGAAGGATACCATTTGCCACTTTCGCCGCATCACCCACGATGCCAACGCTTACCTTCTTGGTCAGCCCAATCCGGTCGGGGTTGATATCCACCTGAATGATCTTCGCATCCGCAGGCCAGTATTCCATCCCATAGCCCGGCAGGGTCGAGAACGGGTTCAGCCGCGTGCCAAGACACAGAACCACATCTGCGTCTTTGATCAGTTTCATACCAGCCTTCGAGCCATTATAGCCCAGCGGCCCGGCGAACAGCGGGTGATTGCCGGGGAACGCATCATTGTGCTGATAGCCCACGCAAACCGGAGCCGACAGTCGCTCGGCCAGTGCCATGGATGCGCCGATACCGCCTTCGGACAGGACCACGCCCGCACCGTTCAGGATTACCGGGTTCTTGGCCTCGGACAGCATCGCAGCGGCGGCAGCGACCGAGTTTTCACCCCCGGAGGAGCGCTCAAATTCAATCGGATCGGCAATTTCAACGTCAACAACCTGCGTCCAGAAATCGCGCGGAATGTTAAGCTGCGCTGGGCCGGACAGGCGCTTGGCTTGGCTGATCACGCGGGTCAGAACCTCAACCACACGGGACGGATCGCGCACCTCTTCTTGATAAGCAACCATGTCTTCGAACAGCTTCATCTGCTCGACTTCCTGAAAGCCGCCCTGA
>CAZPXE010000692.1:0-1833 GCA_964590545.1 uncultured Rhodobacterales bacterium
TGACGGCGCAATTCCCGGATTATGCGGGGATTTTGATCCTGACCTTCCTCAGCTCGGTCGGCTTTCACTATTATGAAACGGTCAATCAATCCCTGCAATTACAATGGCTTCCAAAGGACAGTGCGCCCCAAACCCTTGGCTGGCTGATGGCGACAGGATCGGCCACAACCTTCCTTGTCTATTTCACCGTCAAGTTCCTGTGGGAGCCGCTGAGCCTTGATTACAACACCGTCTTCATGGTGGGCGGCGGGCTGACGGCGCTGATTGCGGCCTTTGCCCTGATGGCGTTCCCGCAATTTGAAAGCCCGCACCCGCAGGTCAAAAAGATGGTGCTGCGCCGCCGCTATTGGCTGTATTATGCGATGCAATTCCTTGCAGGCGCGCGGCGGCAGATTTTCATGGTCTTCGCCGGGTTCATGATGGTGCAGAAGTTCGGCTTTTCAGTGCCCGATATTGCGGCGCTTTACCTGATCAACCTCGCCCTCAACATGGTTATCGCGCCGCTGCTGGGCAAAATTGTTGCCCGTTTTGGCGAGCGTAACGCACTGATGTTCGAATATATGGGCCTCTTCTGCGTCTTCGTGGCCTATGCGGGCGTCTATATTTTTGACTGGAGTTTCTGGGTCGCGGCCACGCTTTACGTGCTCGACCATATGTTCTTTGGCCTCGCGCTGGCGCAGAAAACCTATTTCCAGAAGATTGGCGATCCCGGCGACATGGCCCCCACTGCCGCCGTTGCCTTCACCATCAACCACATCGCCGCTGTGTTCCTGCCGGTGCTGCTGGGCCTTCTGTGGCGCGCCTCGCCCGAGGCGGTGTTCTTCTTCGCGGCCGTCCTTGCGGCAGGCTCTTTCGTGCTGGCCACCTTCATCCCGCGCCACCCCGCGCCGGGGCAGGAGACGATTTTCGGGCGGGAATTGGCCGCGCCCGCTGAATGAGCGACACAACCGCGCAAGAGGACGAACCCCAAGGCCGCTTCCTGACCGGCTCCACCATGGGCCATGTGGTGCGGATGACCGCGACTGGGGCGTTCGGGATTACCTTCGTCTTCCTCGTCGATGCGATGAACCTGTTCTGGCTGTCCTTTCTGAACGAGCCGCAATTGGTCGCGGCCATTGGCTTCGCCTATGCCATCCAGTTCTTCAGCGTGTCCTCCGGCATCGGTCTGATGATCGCAGGCACGGCCCTCATCGCTCGCGCGATTGGCGAGGGCAAGCGCGCCGAGGCACGCTCCCGCGCAGGTTCGGCTATCTTGATGGGCGCGCTCACGCAATTCCTCATGGCGCTGATTATCTTCACCTTCCGCCACGAATTGATCGCGTGGGCGGGGGCCGAGGGGGAGACCGCCCGTCTCGCGGCCCGCTATCTGGGCATCACGATCTTCTCGCTCGTGCCGATGGTGATTGCGATGATGATGTCCGGCGCGCTCAGGGCAGACGGGTTTGGCGCAAAAGCGATGTATGTGACGCTCCTGTCGGGGCTGATACTCGCGCTGCTTGACCCGGTTCTGATCGTCACGATGGGGCTGGGCCTTGATGGCGCGGGCTTCGGGTTGGTGATCTTCCGCTTCTTTCTGCTGGGCTTCGCCTTTTACTTTGCCGTGGTGCAGGAACGGCTGATCTCTCGCCCCGATGCCGCATCAGTCCGCGCCGCCTTCCTCCCCTTCGCCGCCATCGCCATTCCCACCATCGCCACCCAAATGGCCACCCCGGCTGGTAACTATCTGCTGACCAAGGTGATGGCGCAGTTCGGTGATAACGCCGTCGGCGCATGGGCTGTCGTCTCGCGCCTGACGGTGCTGGTGTTCGGGGGTATCTTCTCGTTATCTGGCTC
>CAZPXE010000693.1:0-1827 GCA_964590545.1 uncultured Rhodobacterales bacterium
TCTAAATTTAATCGATAGTGAGATAACCGGCTGTTATTCTCTTCGGTTGTTAGCTCGTTCACATCATCGATGCGGAAAGCAGATTGTAACCTGTCTTCAAAAATCTTTGACTGTTGCTCAAGATCCAATGAGCGAACATCAGTCGGCAAACCTAGAGCTTGCTCCAGTACGGTTCGCACAGGAACACTGCCCAAAATTCGAAACATGTTCGCTTGGTCACTGGATTCTTCGCGAATAAGCTCCCCAATCTCGGTCTGAAAATTCAGGCTGAGACGCATATTATTATCGACATTTCCAACTGCGATTTTGAACGATTCTTTTCTGAAGTCTTGGCTAATGTCTGCAATCGTCGATGCGCTCAATTCAATCTGACCATCAACTGGCTGTAGCGCTTCAGCAAACTTTGTATAAGCCGGATTGTTCAACCGGGTCAAAAATGAACTCTCAGGATCGCCAACCTCGGTCAGAACCTTATCGATAAAGCCGCGCTTCCATTCCTCACCTTCAAGTCCAAAGGATGTGAGCGTTGTACGAAGCAGACGGCGGTCATCCAGTAAATCTTCTACCGAAATCGGTGAAGATAATTTTTCCTGCATATACTCATTATCAGCTTTAATTTGCGCAGAATCTGAAAAGGTCTGCAATTGCTGATCATATGTTGATTGCAGAAAGTTCCAACCAACAATGCCGTTTGAAGGGATGACCGGGATGAAAACCATTTCTATGCGACCTGTTGAGCGGGCAAAACGGGCTTTGAACGCGACAGGACCTCCTGTTCAAGCACTATGATAGATTTGATGTGATTCAGAGCAGAATAGTAATTTCCGCGCGACAGCATCTCTTTGAGTTTCGGGATCATTCCTGAATTGAGCGTAGAGAATACATCGGCGAGCGCGTTGGCCTCACGAAGGATCGCGGGCATTGCATCATTTACGTGCAAGTCACCCGTAATCAAAAGCTGCACTGCAAAGTACACTTGCTTAACAGGTGTATCGACGTCTTCAGGACGCATAGCATCCGAACACCGAAGAACACGCGCATCGCGATCTTTGACCCGAATGCGGCTGGGCCGGTCTCCGTTCTCAAGTAGAACACCGTTTACAAGAAAGCTCTCGCCAGGCGAGAGCGTTAATACCAATCCTGACATTACGTCGACACCTCTTTACTATTGGGAGAACCACCTAAGCTGACAAGCAGATTTCGGTTTACTTCGATGAGATCCGAGACACTTCCAGATCCCGAAAATATTTTCATGCTTTCTCTGTGAACAAAGCCCGCGATACTAATGAGGCTCGCGCGTGCTTCATCAGGGAGAGCGTTTCCTGAACTCGCAAGATCGGTTGCGAATATGGTCCACATTTTGAGGTTTCGACTCACAGCATCTGCGACAAGTGCAACATCTGTTTCCTCACTGGCATCGACCTGTTCGAGCTGGGAGGTAATCTGATTGATAATAACGATTTCAATTTCTTCTTCGCCAGCAGTTCGTTGCTGTACGTTGCCGTATGCTTTTTGAGCTAAAGCCTGCAAAACGGTCTCCTATCCAAGTTTAGAAAGGCTCAGGCGAACTAGCCGCCCGAGCCGATTAGGTTAGCCTATTACTGGAATAGAGAGAGTAGGTTCTGCGGCGCCTGGTTGGCGATCGACAGGGCCTGCGTACCAAGCTGCTGCTGAACCTGAAGCGCTTGCAGCTTTGCAGAGGCAGCTTCCATATCAGCGTCAACAAGTGCGCCGACACCGGAGGTCAACGAGTCAATAATGGTCGTCACGAATTCAATTTGAGTTGAAATTCGTGTTTGGGATGAACCGAAAGAGGCTGCCGCATCA
>CAZPXE010000694.1:0-1821 GCA_964590545.1 uncultured Rhodobacterales bacterium
CAGGCCCAACTGATCGCGCAGCACGCGGCGGCGAATTTCTTCGACGCCGCCGGGTTTCAGAGTGCCCAATTGGAACGGCCCGTAGGACACGCGGATCAACCGGTTCACCGTCAGGCCCAGATCGGCCATCGCGCGGCGCACCTCGCGGTTCTTGCCCTCGCGCAGCGCCACCGTGACCCAAGCGTTTGCGCCCTGTTGGCGGTCCAGTGTCACTTGCATCGGCTGGAACCTCTCGCCATCCACCGTCAGCCCCTCACGCAGCGGCGCGAAGGTCTCATCGGTGGGCCGCCCATGGATGCGCACCCGGTAACGGCGCAGCCAGCCGGTGCTGGGCAATTCCAGCTTGCGCTTCACCCCGCCATCATTGGTCAGCAGCAGCAGCCCCTCGGAATTGAGGTCCAGCCGCCCGATGCTGATCACACGCGGCAAATCCTCGGGCAGATCGTCATAGATCGTGGGCCGCCCCTGCTCGTCACGGGTGGTCGTGACCAAACCGACGGGCTTGTGATAAAGCCACAGCCGCTCCGGCTCTGGCGCGCCGATCAGCTTGCCGTCCACAGTGATCTTGTCGGCCTCAGTCACATTCAGCGCCGCCCGCTCGATCACGTCGCCATTCACCGCCACACGGCCTGCGGTAATCATCCGCTCCGCATCCCGGCGCGAGGCAACGCCCGCGCGCGCCAGCACCTTGGCAATGCGCTCGCCGGGAGGTGTTTTCGAGGCGGGTTTTGAGGGAGGCTTTGACGTCATACCCCGCGCATACAGGCTTTGCCCGGCTTGCGAAAGGGGCGCGTCTGCGGCATGGCGGGGCATGGTGTTCCGCTCTCATATGGACCTTGCCCTGCAAGAGGCCCGCGCCGCCGCCGCGCGCGGTGAAGTGCCTGTGGGCGCAGTCATCGTCTCTGCAGGCGGAGAAGTGATCGCCGCCGCTGGCAACCGCACGCGCGAGCTAAGTGACCCTTCGGCCCATGCCGAACTGCTCGCCATCCGCGCTGCCTGCAAGGTATTGGGCCAAGAGCGCCTGACCGATTTCGACCTCTACGTCACACTGGAACCCTGCGCCATGTGCGCCGGAGCCATCGCCGCTGCCCGCCTCCGCCGCCTCTATTACGGCGCGGCAGACCCCAAATCCGGCGGCACCGCCCACGGCGCGCGCGTCTTCGCCCACCCCCAAGCGCACCACGCGCCGGAAATTTACGACGGCATCGCCGCCGAGGAGTGTGCGGCCCTGCTCAAGGACTTCTTCGCAGGCCGTCGCGATTAACGCGCGACACGCTTGCTTCTTCGGGTCAAAAATACTTCGGGGGAGTCTGCGCAGGAGACGGCGCTCCCGCACATCGTCCGTGACGATATGCGGCCGCGTTCGCCCGCCGCAATGCGGCAGGCTTAGGCAGAGCCCCCTACAACATCCAGCCTAAAGCGAAATCGCCTGCATAACTTCCGGCTCAATCACATCCACACCGGGCAGGCCTGCGGCCAGCACTTCCGCCGATTGCTCAAGGATCGGGAAGGTCTTGTAATGGCACGGGATCACAGTCGAGAAGTTGAAATACCGCTTCGCCGCATAGGCAGCCCCGGCCATATCCATCGTGAAGTAACCACCCGCCGACAGGATGCCAATGTCGGGCTTATGCAGATCGCCCATCCAATCCATATCCGCCATGATATCCGTATCGCCGGAGATATAGACGCATTTGCCTTCGCCCTTGATCATAAACCCAACCTCGCAGCCGGTATAGAACGTGCGCTCATCGGCGGTGGCGGAAGAGGAATGGGACGCAGGCACCATCGTCACCGACACATCCCCGATCTGGATCGTGC
>CAZPXE010000695.1:0-1818 GCA_964590545.1 uncultured Rhodobacterales bacterium
TGGGCCGTCGTTGATAAGGTGACCGTGCTTGGGGCGGTGGAAGGTGACGGTGAGATCGGAAAACAACACAGGAAAGGTTAGCTCACCCCAAAGGACCTCACCATTTCCGGCATTTACCCCGCTAGGGACATCAATGGCAACTAACCGTGCTGCGTTCAGGTCACGAAAGTTGCGCAGGTAGTCCCAATGAACGGTCAGCAGGTCCAAGCCTTTCAAAGGCCTCGTAAGGCCGATACCAAACAAAGCATCAACAACAATAAACGGTGGCTTTTCCATTAACTCGTTACCATGCCTGATATCTGGTAAGTGCGAAGCGCTCTCCTCAAAGGCCATCATCTCTTCGCTCGATGCGTGTGGGAATGAGAGCGAACTTATCTCCCCCATCTCACACCACCGCTCATAATTCACCCGCGCATCCGGCGGCAGCCGCTCAGCATCGCCATAGAAAAACACATCCACCGCCCAGCCGCGCTCCGCCAGAAGTCGCGCAACAACAAATCCGTCGCCCCCGTTGTTGCCCGGACCGCACAGCACCACAGCGCGCCGCACGCCCTCTTCTTCGGGTTTCAAATACTTCGGGGGTGTGGGGGCTGGCCCCCACTCCGAACCCTCCAACTCGGGCCATTGCTCGAAAATCGCCTCAACCACACCGTTCCCTGCGCGTTCCATCAATTCGAGCCCGGTGACGCGGCCTGACGCGATGGCCTCTTGCTCGATTTTGCGCATTTCAGCGCCGGAAATCGGGTCCATATGCCCTCTCAAGTTTTTATTTCGCACATTTTTTGTGCATCATGCCCAATTTTTATCGCGCTATGTCAGATTCACATGGCAGCGCCTTAACCAATACCCTATCCGATGGACGGCCCTGAATAGAAGTGGTCTGCCCTAACCCACCAAGCCGGAGGAGATCCCCATGAAAAAGATCGAAGCGATCATCAAACCCTTCAAACTCGACGAGGTCAAAGAGGCCCTGCAAGATGTCGGTGTGCAAGGATTGTCGGTTGTGGAAGTCAAAGGTTTCGGTCGCCAAAAAGGCCATACGGAACTGTACCGTGGCGCGGAATACGTTGTGGATTTCCTGCCCAAGGTGAAAGTCGAGATTGTTCTGGACGACGATCAGGTCGACGGCGCTATCGAAGCCATCGTTGGCGCGGCCAAGACCGAAAAAATCGGCGACGGCAAAATCTTTGTCTCCACCGTTGAACAAGCCATCCGCATCCGCACTGGCGAAACTGATTCTGACGCGCTGTAATTCAGCGCGCCGCTCACCCACACCCATAAATTCTGTACAAAGGGGAAAACCACATGAGTGCAAAAGATCTGGTCAAGATGATCGCAGATGAGGACGTCGCCTACGTCGACATCCGCTTCACCGATCCGCGCGGCAAGCTGCAGCACGTGACAGTGATGTCCGACCAAGTCGACGAAGACTTTCTGGAAGAAGGCTTTATGTTCGACGGCTCGTCCATCGCGGGCTGGAAAGGTATCGAAGCATCGGACATGAAACTGATGCCCGACACAGACAGCGCCTATGTCGATCCGTTCTATGCGGAAAAGACCGTTTGTGTGCATTGCTCGATTGTTGAGCCTGACACCGGTGAATCGTATGAACGTGACCCACGCGGCACGGCGCAGAAAGCCGAAGCATACCTGAAATCCACAGGCATCGGCGATGTGGCCTACATGGGCCCGGAAGCGGAATTCTTCCTGTTTGACGATGTGCGTTTCAGCAACTCGATCAACAAAGTGTCCTACGAAGTTGATGCGACCGACGCATCCTGGAACACAGACACCGAGTACGAGATGGGCAACATGGGC
>CAZPXE010000696.1:0-1809 GCA_964590545.1 uncultured Rhodobacterales bacterium
CACCGTCACATAAGACAGCCGCCCCGGCAGGCGGCCCAGCAGCTTGTCGATGGCCGAAAACATCCGCCCACCAAGGCCCGTGTGATAGAAAATCTCGCCCATCAGCAGGAACAGCGGGATCGGCACCAGCGCGTATTTCGTCAGTGATCCCCAGCCATTGTTCAGCAGTTGAACCACCCCGCGCTCGCCGCCCATGAACACCCAAGCGCCGACGATATTGGCCGCCAGAAAGGCCAGCGCCACGGGCATTCCCACGGCCATCAGCACCACAATCGTGCCCAGCAAAAGGGCCAGCGCCTCGAACCACTCCATTACTCGTGTATCCCCGCCTCGCCCGAATGCAGCAGGTCGGGACCGACCACAAAGCGCATAAACTCAATCGCCATGATCCCGAAACTGATCGGGAACGTGATCGTCAGCAGCCAGCGCGGATAGAAATAGGCGCGCACATCGAAATCGTTCCGCGCCAGATTTTTGGCAACCAATTCATAGCCATACCATGCCAGCACCACGCAGACCGCCACGCAGGCCAGCGCCACCGTGCGCGACACCACGCGACGCGCGCCGTCCGGCAGCGCAGCTGTGACCAGCTCAATATGAACATGCCCCTTCTCGCGCACCAGCCACGGCGCGCCCAGCATGGTCATATACAGCAGGCCATATTCGCCGGATGTGAACAGCCACGCGAAGGGCTGCATCCCCGCATTGCGCATCACAACCGAGGTCACGACAGACACCATAAGCCACACCAGCGTCAGCCCAGCGATCACTGCCATCAGCGTCACCAGCGCTGAATATCCTTTGTAAATCAGATGCATCCGCTCGCCTTCAAAAATCCCGCCCCGGACGTGATCCGGGGCCTCGCACAACCCAGCGCAACCTCATGCAATAGCGCGCCGCATCGTCGAGGCCCCGGAGTCAAGCCCGGGGCGCGATGGTGTTACTTGTCCGCTTCGGGATCGTAGAACAGCTCGATCAGCTTGTCATAGTTGCCCTCGCCCTGCGGACTTTCAGCCATCAGGCCCTTCATCCGCTCCCACGTCTTTTCACGCGCAGCCGCGAGGTAGTTGGCCTTCGCCTCACCCTCCAGCGTCACAACCTTCATGCCCGCCGCGTCCAGCGCCGCGAAATCCTCATCGCGCTTGCCGCGCAGGGCTTCGACACTGTCTTTTTCGTGCTGGATCGCCACGTCTTGCAGGACTTTCTTGGATGCGTCAGACAGGCTGTCCCACTTCTCCATATTCACAATCACGCCCAGATCGGTCGAAAAGAAGCACGGCTCAATCCGGTAGTTCAGGAACTCGTTCCACTTCAGATCGATCAGGCCAATCTGCGTCCAGCCCGTTGCGTCAACCACACCCCGTTGAAGGGCGGCATAGACCTCACCCGTGGGCAGGTCGATCACTTGCGCGCCTAAGTAGTTGGTAAAGAAGGCATTATAGACCGCGTTGCCGCGCAGTTTCAGCCCTTCGACCTCAAGGTTCCCGTCCGCATCAAAGCTCGGCTCGTTCCGGGTCCACAGGTTGTAGCAGACACCGGAGTCGAACCAGCCGAGATACTTCAACCCCATCTTCTCTTGGTGAATCAGGTCGATCAACTCGGTCCCGCCATTCATCCGCGTCTCAACCGCGGTCAGGTTCGAGGCGACCATCGCGTCTTTTTCGGGCAGCGAGCCGCCATAGAACGAGCCGGGAGTGTAAACCATATCCACGATCCCATCGCGCACCGCGTCCGGCTGCTGGAACATGCCAATCGCTTCCGGCCCGCCGCGCACTTCGATTTGCACAACGCCCTTGCCCGCCTCGTTTA
>CAZPXE010000697.1:0-1807 GCA_964590545.1 uncultured Rhodobacterales bacterium
TCACTGCACTCACTCCACTGGCCTTGATGAGGCTTACCTCGCACTCCGCAAGCCCACGTTCGTCTCTGTTCAAGAAAGCAAATGAGCTTATTGCATTGGGGTGACCCCCCAATAGGCTTTTGGACGTCAATTCAGCATGTATAGATCAACCGTAACCGATTGCTGCATCCGCGCGCCAACACCAACAAACAGTGACCGGTTCACCCAATCGTATCGCGGATCGCCAGTTTCCAGCCGTGCGTGGGTGCGCATGTAATAGCTACTTGGATCCACAGTTTCACCCCGCGCGACGGCTTCCAGCACGTCTGGCGGGCCGTGGCGAAAGCCGTAATTGATGATCTCTATGATTGCGCCGTCATCGGTTTCAACCGCGTAGCGCGTATCCAGTTCCGCCAGCCCGTCGTTGAAAATAGTTTGCCAGTCGGCACCTACATTCAATATTTTGCCCGATAAGCGTGTACCGGTTACCTGACCGCCTATAATTGGAATAATCCTGCGCCGCCCCGCGCGGCCAGAGCCCATTTCGCGGATCGGGCCCAAGGTCACATCAAGTTTGCAAATGTGCTCAAGGTTCGGGGTTGGAAGGTCCATGATGTCAGGTCTTTCGTCACAAGGCGTCTATCACCCAGACCAACCAAAGCGTGATAGCTGGGAATGCGGCGAGGATAACAACGCGCACGATATCCGTCATCACGAATGGCAAAGCCCCGCGGTATGTCTCTGATATGGGTGTGGTTTTGGCCATCGAGTTGATGATGAACAGGTTCATTCCAACAGGCGGCGTTATCAGCCCGACCTCCACGACGATCAGCACAAGGATACCGAACCACAGACCGAAGTCGTTAACACTCATCCCGAAGTCCAAAGCGGACATGATTGGGAAAATGATAGGCACCGTGAGCAAAACCATCGACAGACTGTCCATCACGCAGCCGAACAGAAGGTACATAATGAGGACAATCGTCAAAACGAACCAAGGCGAAAAGCCTTGCCCGCCAACCCAAGCGGACGCCGTTTGCGGCAACTGTGTAAGGGAGAGGAAATTGTTGTAGATGCCTGCGCCCAGAATGATCAGGAAGATCATCGCAGTAGAGGCTGCTGTGGTCAGGACTGATTGCGAAAGCCGGGACCAGGTCATCTCACCGCTAAACAGAGCGACAAGGAATGTACCTGCGGCGCCGACGGCTGCGGCTTCCGTTGGGGTGAATACACCGGTGTAGATCCCGCCAACAACAACGACGAAAATCAAGATGACCGGCCAAACCTTGCCAAGGATAACCAGCCGCTGTGCCCAAGGCACACGGGGGCTGACGCCGGCGGCATTGGGGCGGACGCGGACCCAGATGGAAATTGCGATCATGTAGCCGATTGCCGCCAAAATGCCGGGAAGCAGCGCTGCAACAAACAGCTTTGCGATGTTCTGCTCTGCCAAAATCGCATAGATCACAAGGATCACGGAAGGCGGGATCAGAATGCCAAGTGTCCCCCCTGCGGCCAACGCGCCAGTCGAAAGCGAGTCTGGATAGCCGTATCGGCGCAGCTCAGGCAAAGCGACTTGGCCCATCGTCGCGGCCGTCGCAAGTGAGGATCCGCAAATCGCTCCGAAACCGGCACAAGCCCCGACAGCCGACATGGCCACACCGCCTTTGCGATGGCCAAGAAAACTCTCTGCCGCTTTGAACAATGAGGCAGACATACCAGATAAAGTCGCAAATTGCCCCATGAGCAAGAACAGCGGGATAATCGAGAACGAGTAGTTTGAGAACGTGCCATAGGTCAGCGTTTTCAATTGGTTCAACGTCATCAT
>CAZPXE010000698.1:0-1803 GCA_964590545.1 uncultured Rhodobacterales bacterium
GCTCGGTACGCAGAACTTAGGGCTCTCTCAGCGCTTCCCGCGACTTGTAGAGCGGCTTGAGCAGATAGCTCATGATCGTCTTCTCGCCTGTGTGCAACTCGACCTCTGCCAGCATCCCCGGACGCAGTTTGATGCGCCGTTGCCGCTCGGTCAGCGCGGCCATGTCCACGGCCAGCGTCACCTTGTAATGCGGCTCGGCCTCGGACCCGGCGCGCTCGTCCTTGAACGTATCGGCTGAGATGAACTTCACCCGGCCCTTGAGCGAGCCGAAAATCGTATAATCATAGGCCGACAGCTTCACCGTCGCCTCTTGGCCGGGACGCACGCCCGCGATGTCCTTGGGCTTGATCCGCGCTTCGACGAACAACTCCTCATCCAGCGGAATGATCTGCGCGATTTCCTCGCCCGGGCGCACAACGCCGCCGATGGTCGTGACGCTGAGGTTGTTCACAATCCCGCGCATCGGGCTGGTCAGCACGGTCCGGTTCAACTGGTCGCGGCTCGCCTTCAGGGTCTGTTGCAGCATCTGCATTTCCTTGAGCGTGTCGCTGTATTCCTCGGCCCGCTCCAACTCGGTCTTGGTCATGATCTCGTCAAAGCGGATCTTGGCGTCGGCAAAGGCCTTACGGGCGCGGGTCACTTCGATCAGCGCGACGATCTTGCGATCGAGCAAGTTCTCCAGCAGCACCTTCTCGCTTTCGGCCTGCATCAACACCTGCATCGCGCCTTCGCGGCGGGTCACGAAATCATCCTGCCGCGCTTGCAGCAGCGCCCGCTCAGAGGTCACAAGACCGGGCGAGCGGCGCTCCAGCGCCTCTGGCACGGAGAAATCAAACTGCCCGGCGAGTTCCGCTTCCAGCCGCAACTGGCGGATCGTCAACGCGGTGATCTGGTCCTCAATTTCATCAACCGACGACTGAAACTGTGTCGAATGCAATCGCGCCAGAATGGACCCGGCCTCGACCACGTCGCCCTGCTTCACTTTCAGCTCGGCCAGAATACCGCCTTCAAGGTTCTGAATGATCTGCGGGCGCGAAGAGGAGACCATCGCGCCCTGCCCGCGCACGATTTCATCGACCGACGCCATAGACGCCCAGATCAGGAAAATCGCCATCGCCGAGGCGCAAAGCGAGATAACCATGCTCGGCCCGTGCATGTCGTCGGCAAGCTGGTCCTGTAGGTTCGTGCCCGACGCTGCGCTCATGCCACGGCTCCTTTCATCGGGATAACTTTCCCGCCAATTTTACCCCCCGAAAGATGTTCAAGCACCTGATCGCGCGGCCCATCCACCCGCAGCCGCCCACCGTCGAGCAGCATCGTGCGGTTGGTCAGCGACAGGATCGGCACGCGGTGTGTGGCAATCACCGCCGTGCGCCCTTCGATCCATGTGTGCAGCCGCTCGACCAGTGCCTTTTCCAGCGATTGATCCAGCGCGGCAGTCGGCTCGTCCAGCAGGCAGATCGCCGGGTCTTGCAGCCAAAGCCGCGCCCAGCCGATGGATTGCCGCTGCCCGATGGACAGGCCCTGCCCGCCATCGAGGATATCCAGATCAAGGCCCTTATGGTGCGCGCGCACGAACGGCCCAAGCCCCGCGAAATCGAGCGCTTGCATCAGGCGCGTATCGTCCCGCTCAAGCAGCGTCAGGTTCAGGTTATCGCGCAGGGTGCCTGCGAAAAGGCGCACGTCTTGGCCCAAATAGCCGATCAGGCGGCGCATATCGCGCGGCTCGATCTGGCCCATTTCGGTCCCGTCGATCAACACGCGGCCCGTCTGCGGCGCGTAGAGGCCCGAGAGGAGTTTCAG
>CAZPXE010000699.1:0-1803 GCA_964590545.1 uncultured Rhodobacterales bacterium
CCCAGCAGCATGATGTTCGACCGGGCCACGCGGGAATGGGCGATATCGCCGCAAATCGCAATCGACAGCCGGTGCAGGCGGCCCTTGGCCCGGCGGATCGTCAGTGCGTCCAACAGCGCTTGGGTCGGGTGTTCATGCCGTCCATCTCCCGCATTCAGCACAGCGCAGTTTACCTTTTGCGACAGCAAATCCACCGCGCCGGAATTGGGATGCCGCACCACCAGAATATCCGGCTGCATCGCATTCAGCGTCAGCGCCGTGTCGATCAGCGTCTCGCCCTTTTTGATGGAGGACGCCTGCATCGCCATGCTCATCACATCCGCGCCCAGCCGCTTGCCCGCCAGTTCGAACGAGGCCTGCGTGCGGGTGGAATTTTCGAAGAACATGTTGATCTGCGTCATGCCCGCCAGCACATCGGAATGCTTGGTGTCGGACCGGGACAGTTCCACATAGCTCTCCGCCAGATCAAGGATCGCGGTGATGTCCTGCTGGCCGAGGCCTTCGATACCAAGAAGATGCGGGTGCGGGTAGCTCATGCTTTGGGCCTTCGTTGCTTGAGGTTGGCTTATAGGTAGGCGCGGCACGTGCTGCAACTGTGGGAGCGAGGGGCCAGCCCCTCGCGCTCCCCGGGATATTTGGGGCACAAAGAAAGGAAAGGCGTGGCACTTTTGCTTTTGGCGTTGGGGGCCTAGGTTCGGGACTATGGAATCGGTGGAGTATCACGCGGCGCTGGCCGCATTGGCGTGGCAGGTGGATCTGGGGGCGGATGAGGCCATTCTGGACGCGCCGCTGGATCGCTATGCGTTGGAGGCCAAGCCGCCAGCACCTGCTAAGAAAGAGGCTGCTTCCGCGCCGGAGGTTGTGAAGCCTGCCGAGGTCGATGTGGTCGCCGAGGCGCGCGCGGCCGCGGCGGGCGCAGGCTCGCTTGAGGCGCTCCGTGCGGCGATGGCGGCCTATCCCCATTGTGATCTGGCCAAGGGCGCGCGCAATCTGGTGTTTTCCGATGGGGTTGCGGGTGCGCCCGTGATGATCGTCGGCGAAGCGCCGGGCCGGGATGAGGACCGCGAGGGGCGGCCTTTTGTGGGCCGTGCGGGGCAGCTTCTGGACCGGATGCTGGCCGCGATTGAACTGTCGCGGGAAAGCTCCGTCTATATCACCAACGTGTTGCCGTGGCGCCCGCCGCAGAACCGCGACCCCAAGCCAGAAGAGATCGCGATGATGCAGCCATTTCTGGCCCGGCACATTGCACTGGCTGCGCCGAAGCTGCTGATCGTGATGGGAAATATCTCGTGTCAGGCTTTGCTGGGCAAGAAGGGTATCACCCGCCTGCGTGGGCATTGGACCGAGGCCGAGGGCACCCCTGCCATGCCCATGTTCCACCCCGCCTACCTATTGCGCAACCCGGCGGCGAAGCGTGAGGCGTGGGCGGATTTGCTGGATATTCAGGCGCGGATGGAGGCGGTGACGTGAGAGGTCTTGTGTTTGGTTTTGCTCTGCTGGCGGCCCCCGCGATGGCCGATCAAAGCTGGGCCAGTTTTTTCGACGCGCCGGGCGCAGAGGTTGAGCGCACCGAAGACGCAACGCGCGAAACTGTCCGGCTTCCCGGCGATGTCGTAGTGTTACGGCAGAAAGATCAGGGTGGATGGACCTATTCCGGGATCGACCGCAGCCCCCATGGCGCTGTTGCCTGCATGAGCCGTATCCTCTTTGAAATCAAAGCTGTCTCTGCGCAATGCGAGGGTACGCTAAGCCAAGACAACATCACCCGGCTAGGCACGCATGTGTCGCGCATCGCCACTTTCT
>CAZPXE010000700.1:0-1793 GCA_964590545.1 uncultured Rhodobacterales bacterium
CGCCGAGAAAATGGCTTTCCTGCAAGGGGTTACGGTTGCGCGTGATGAGGCCGTGGCACATGGCATGGGCGTCGCGGACGGGTTGGTTCACATGCAATCCGGCCTCTGCCGCCATCTGGTTGACCGATGCGATCAGTTGCGCGTTCCCGATCTGATCCACGATGGCCAGCGGATACGCGGCCAGATGCGGCTCTAGGCGGAGGGCTCGGTCGGCCCCGAGGCGGGGAAACCAGAGCGAGAGGATGCGGCGGCGGTCAGACATTCGGGGCAGCGCAGTCTTGGGGTTTGAGATAAATGTTCTTTATTTGTTCTTATAGGCTGCGCCCCCCGCGAGTCGAGTCCGATGGGTCGTTATTTGTGGGGCGCTATTTGTAGGTCGATATGTGTGGATCGTTATTTGACAATCCCGCCCCGGCGCGCAGCATGGGGAAGACGTTGAATGAGGTGCCTATGAAACGACCGATCCTGTGCTTCGCCGCTTTGCTTTTCAGTGCCGCGACCCTTGCGAGTGCGCATCAGGGCGTGACCAATGCCGGGGTCATGGCGCGGATGGACGGGATGTTGTCGGCGCAGAAGGCGACCAAGGTGTTGATTAATATGGCGGCGGGCAAGCGCGGGTTTGACAGCGCACAGGCCGGGGCGGCCAAGGCTGCAATTGTGGGCGATCTGGGCGCGGTGCCGACGCTGTTTGCCAAGCCGCATAGCGATCCGAAATCCGAAGCGCGGCCCATCATTTGGGACAATTTCGAGGATTTTCTGGCCCGCAATGACAAGGCTATTGCGGCGATGCAGGCGGTGGAGGTCGGCTCTTTGGACGGGCTGCGCGCGAGTTTGCCTGCGGCGGGGGCGGCCTGTTTGGATTGTCATCAGACCTATCGCGTGATGGATGAAAAGAAGGGGCACTAGCCCTGCACCGAGAAAGGGTAAGACAATGGAGATCAACGCAGATTTCAGCCAACGGGCGAGCGTTCATGCGGATACGGAGTGGGTGCCCTCTCCGATGCCCGGTGTGGATCGGCGGATGCTGGACCGGATCGGGGATGAGGTGGCGCGCGCCACGTCGATCGTGCGCTATGCGCCGGGCAGTGCGTTTTCGGCCCATACCCATACCGGGGGCGAGGAGTTTCTGGTGCTGGAAGGCGTGTTTCAGGATGAGCACGGGGATTACCCGGTGGGCACCTATGTGCGGAACCCGCCGACGACCAGCCACACGCCCAGTTCCGCGCCGGGCTGCACGATTTTCGTGAAGCTTTGGCAGTTTGATCCGGCAGATCGGAACCAGTTTCGGGTTGATATGGGCGGCGATGGGTATGCCGAGGTTGCCGAGGGTGTGACGCGGTTGGCGCTGCATATGGATGATGATGAAGAGGTGATGGCAGAGCATTGGGCACCGGGCGCCGAGGTGGCTTTAAACGCTGCCGAGGGGATGGAAGTGCTTGTTCTGTCTGGCAGTTTCAGGGAAAGCGATGAAGCCTTCGGCGCGCAGTCTTGGTTGCGCTTGCCTGTTGGGACTGGGGCAACGGCGCTCGCTGGGCCAGAGGGTGCGCATGTTTGGATCAAGCGGGGGCATTTGACGGTGCCGCCGCAGGTGCCGGGTTAAGCTGCGCAGGTGTTGCGCCCGGCGGTTCCCCACAGGCTCCCAACGTCAAACGTAACTTTAAGGAATACTTGATAAGATTTTTGCGCTGGTAGATTGTCCGCCAAAATTTACGGAAGGATATTCGCCATGAGAACCCGCGCCGCCGTTGCCGTTGAAGCAGGCAAGCCGCTTGAGATTATGGAAGTTAACCTTG
>CAZPXE010000701.1:0-1787 GCA_964590545.1 uncultured Rhodobacterales bacterium
TCCCCCGTCGCCTCGTCGCGGCTGTCAATAATCCAGCGATAGGCGTGCAGCAGCGCTGCCGGCCCAAGATACCGATCGCCGTTCCACCAATAAGACGGGCAAGAGGTCGAACAAGACGCGCACATTACGCATTCATAAAGCCCGTCCAGCTTCTTGCGGTCTTCAATCGACTGCTTCCACTCTTTCGCCGGGCGGTTCGTCTTTGTTTCCAACCACGGCATGATCGAAGCGTGCTGGGCGTAGAAATGGGTCAAATCCGGGATCAGATCCTTCACCACCGGCATGTGCGGCAGCGGATAGATTTTCACGTCGCCGTCAACCTCATCCATGCCATAGATGCAGGCCAGCGTGTTGATCCCGTCGATGTTCATCGCACAGGAGCCACAAATCCCCTCACGGCAAGAGCGCCGGAAGGTCAGGGTCGGGTCAATCTCATTCTTGATCTTGATCAGAGCATCCAGAACCATCGGCCCGCAGGTGTCCATATCGACGAAATAGGTGTCGACGCGCGGGTTTTTGCCATCATCCGGGTTCCAGCGATAAATCTGGAACTGGCGCACATTTTTGGCCCCTTCCGGCTTGGGCCATGTCTTGCCCGAGGTCATTCGCGAGTTCTTGGGGAGATTGAATTGTACCATGGGTCAGGTCTCCTGTGTCTGGCGGGGCACGCGCACCGCCGCATTCGAATGGGGGACGCCGCGCCGGGTTTGGCGCGCCGAGAATTTCTTATGTGTTAGGCTCAACCGCATCCTCAGCCTGCCAATCCAGCGGCAGCGCGTAGGAAGCATTGGGCGGTATCTGGCCGCTGCGCGATATCAACCACCAACGAGACGGTGCCTTCGTCAACGCCCGTCAGCGCCGCGCGGGCGAGGGTGCCGATTTCGCGGCCCGAGGCATTGTTGATCACGCAATCGGTGTAGGGCGTCACCTTGTTGCCATCGACATTCGGGAAGCGGGTGACGAGAACCTCATCCACAGCGGCGCGGGCGCCGGTGCGGGCGATGTCGTCGGTGGCTTTCTGCACATCCGAACAGGCTGCGAGCGATATAACCGCTGCGATGGCGAAGAGGATCGGCTTCATGTGGCGGGCACCTCGCTGGGCAAGGTCGCGTTCAGCGTCGCCGTCTCGGCCAACGCAAGAAGGCGGCGTGCGTCATTCGGGAAATGACCTGCGAGACGTTCCATGAAACGCGCGTCATGCGCCACGGTCCATAGCAGGGTTTTGTATTCCGGATGGTCAGCCATCTGCTCTGAACGGCGATCGGTTTGCAACGCGTCCACCGTTGCGGCCTTGCCTTGGAAGGACGAGCCACCGCCATAGCGCTGCACTGCGCCGCGCGTGTTGTCGCGCACGGGAAACCCCAAAGCGCCGAGGATACCTGCGCGGTAGTCTTCGCTGGCGTGCCACAGATCATAGCAGATCGCGACGAAGCCCCGCGTCTCACGCTCGGCCACCCGATCTAATGCATGTCCATAGGTGATGCAGGACGCGGCCATAATGCGCGCACGGGCCAGCGGGCCATAGGCGACATTGCCAAGCAGCTTTTGCAGCAGGGACGCCGACCAATTCAGGAACGCGCGGTAGATCAACACCACTGTCTCCCCCATCGGCGCTTTGAACAACGGATCAAGCGCAGCGTCACCCTCAGGGGGCATAGCGTCTTCGTAAGACACCATCACCAACGGGTCCTCCCCCGCGGTATCCATTCGCGATTGCAGATCATCCGCTTCGTCGAACTTGCGGCGATTGCCGTCGACAAACACCTCAAGCGATTTATGCGACCGGA
>CAZPXE010000702.1:0-648 GCA_964590545.1 uncultured Rhodobacterales bacterium
CAGCCTGAAGATTTGGGAGGCCAATGTTGCCGCCCATGAATTTGGCATGAGCCTTTTGAAACCGGGGGCGAGCTGTGCGGAGGTGACCGAACAGATCAATACCTTCTTTGCCGAGCGTGATCTGCTGCAGTATCGCACCTTCGGCTATGGGCACTCCTTTGGGGTGCTGTCGCATTACTATGGCCGTGAAGCGGGCTTAGAGCTACGCGAAGACATTGATACGGTGCTGGAGCCGGGCATGGTTATCTCGATGGAGCCGATGCTGACTGTTCCAGAAGGCAAAGCCGGTTCTGGTGGCTACCGTGAGCATGACATCTTGGTGATTACCGAGGACGGGAACGAAAACATTACGGGCTATCCGTACGGACCAGAGTCCAACGTCATCGCTTAACATTAATGCTTGGAGAGGACTTGCTTCCAGCAATCTAAGCCGACCTTTGTGCAGCCGCAGCTTAGGTCGGCTTCGTCCGCAAACCCGCCGTCCCCGCTTGGTTGACAAAACCCCACAAACCCAAAGACCAACGGCACGCATCGACCCCAAGCACTGCACAGGTGACGTCGCCCGAACGTCGCAGATGGCTTGCGTCATCGCCGTGGCTCGCGCACTCTGCCGTCCATGACATACCCATTCGACCTCGGCCACTTCAC
>CAZPXE010000702.1:658-1772 GCA_964590545.1 uncultured Rhodobacterales bacterium
GGCTTTGAATAGCGATGTATATGCGTCCCCCTTGCGCCCTTCGCCCCTCTCCCCCACTCTGCGCGCATGACCTACCCATTCGACCTCGGCCACTTCACCCGTCCCGCGTCCTCCAACCCTGACGCGCAGGTGTGGTGTGATCGGGGGATGGTTTGGCTTTATGGGTACAACCATGAAGAGGCGATTGTGTGTTTTGAGCATGCGATTGCCGCGGACCCTGCTTGCGCGTTGGCGCAGTGGGGGATCGCTTATGCCATTGGGCCGAATTACAATAAGCCGTGGGAGGTGTTCTCGCCTGCTGAGAAAGCCCCTGCCCTAGCGCGTGCGCATGTGGCTTTGGAAGCGGGCGCGCAGGTGGCGCAGCCCGGCTCGGCAGAGGCGGCGTTGATCACCGCGCTGGCGGATCGGTATCCGACGGACCCGGAGATTGAAGATTTCCAGCCGTTCAATGACAGTTTCGCGGCGGCGATGCGGGGGGTGCTGGCGCAGCACCCGGAGGACCTCGATATCATTGCGCTGACAGCAGAGGCGTTGATGAACCGCACGCCGTGGAAGCTGTGGCATTTCTGGACCGGCACCGTGAACCCCGAAGCGGACACCGCCGAGGCGCAGGGGCTGTTGGAGAGTGCATTTGAGCGCCCCGAGGCGTGGGATCATCCGGGTCTGCTGCATATGTATATCCACCTGATGGAAATGTCGCCGCATCCCGAGCGTGCCCTGCCCCAAGGCGACCGCCTGACCGGGATGGCGGCGGATGCGGGGCATCTGGTGCATATGGCGACGCATATCGACGTGCTGTGCGGGGACTATCAGAATGTGGTCGCGCGTAACCTTGCCGCCGCCGAGGTGGATGATCGGTTCAAGGCCCATGCGGGCGGCGCGAATTTCTATGCGCTGTATCGCATCCACAACCTGCATTTCGCGCTCTATGGCGCGATGTTCCTTGGCCAGCGCGCGCAGGCACTTCGTATCGCCGACCGTCTGACGGCGGAGGTGCCGGACGAGGTTGTGCGCGTCTATCCCGACCTGTTTGAAACCTTCGTCGCCTCGCGCCCGCATGTGCTGATCCGCTTCGGGATGTGGGCGGAAATCCTCGACGAGCCGATCCCGGAAG
>CAZPXE010000703.1:0-1753 GCA_964590545.1 uncultured Rhodobacterales bacterium
CCAGCTTTGTTGAGATCCAACGCACAGCTGGCCACCCAATGCATGGTCAATGAACTGCGTGCCTCGGGTGAGTTTGAATACGTCGAAAAAGACTTTGTTTTCGAACACCAGTTCGCGCGCAAACCACCCGTCGCAACTGGCCCGGTCGCCATCGCGCCGAACGATCCTTTGTGGTCGCTACAGTGGCATTTCCAAAACGCCGGCTCTGATACAGGCGAGTCGCTCGGCGGAGCAGGCTTCGCAGATTTCTGGACACGCCAGTCGGTTCAAGGATCACGAGATGTTGTCGTAGCGGTTGTCGATACTGGGCTTGAAATGGCTCACCCGGATATTGCCGACTCGCCAAACCTCGCGCCGGGCTGGGACATGGTCTCTGATCCGCGCATGGGCAATGATGGCGATGGGCGCGACAGCGATCCAAACGATCCTGGTGATCTCTGCAATCCGGATGTTCCGTTCGCGGCAAACTCATACCACGGAACACATGTTGCGGGCACAATCGGCGCGGCCGCCACGAACAATGCTGACGGTGTCGCGGGTGGAGCATGGGCGGTTACCATCGTGCCTGTTCGCGCTCTTGGAAAGTGCGGCGGACGTCTGTCTGACATCACCGACGCTATTCGCTGGGCAGGCGGCCTGATCCCTGAATTCGGCCCAGACGATCAAGAAAACTGGAACGAAAACCCAGCCGACATCATCAACCTGTCGATTGGACTATTTGAGTATTGTCCGGCGTCATTGCAGGACGCCATTGATGCCGTCACCGAGCGCGGCGTGATCGTTGTTTCAGCGGCAGGGAATGCGCGCGTTGATGCAAGCTTCTATGCGCCCGGCGGCTGTAACAATGTGATTTCAGTTGCAGCGGGTGATGCGCGCGGACACATCGCGCCGTATTCCAATTTCGGTGACGTGATCGATATTCTCGCACCCGGCGGAGATCTAACCCGCGATGACAATGGCGATGGACGCCCGGACGGTGTTCTGTCGACCAAAACCGCGAGCGATTGTTATGACCCTGTGACTCAGGAAGGCGTTGCAAGCTGTTTTTATGCCTATGAGCAAGGGACCAGCATGGCGGCGCCGCATGTATCTGCAGCATTGGCTCTGACAATGGCCAAATATCCCGATAAAACGCCGACGGAAGTCAAAGACTTGATCATGTCCAATCTCGCACCGCGCGAAGCAAATCAGTGTGTGAGCCTGTGCTCTGCGTATCCGGGCACCGAACCGCTGGAAAGTGATCCAACCCTTTGCAAACGACCTTGCGGCGCAGGTATGCTAAACCTGTCGGGATTGGGAGAATAAAGAAGGGGTATGTGTTGGAGAATGAAACCGAACATGAATCGCGCTTGAGCAAAGGTCTCATTGGCGTTCTAGCCATCGCCCTCTTGGGCGGTGCCGGGGGAACGCTTGCCTATTCGTCATTTGGCCTCGGCAAAACCGAAACGCCCGAACCGGTGGATACTCCCATCATTGCAGAACCTGAACCGGGCGACTCCATTGAACTTGCTGACACAACGAGCGCCCCGATCGAACTGCCTGCACCGCCAGCAGACCAAACCGTGGACGGGCCGGACCGCTTGCCTGCGGAGATAGATACCGTGATCGAGGAGCTATCGCCCCCTAAACCGCCCGCCCCAAAACCACCAACACCTACGGCTCCACTGAACCATCTAAAAAAGGCTGCCTTTCTTGTGCGCTTTAACAAAGGGCTGGAAATCGAAGACAGTCTAAAAGCGTTCCGCAAAGACAA
>CAZPXE010000704.1:0-1741 GCA_964590545.1 uncultured Rhodobacterales bacterium
GGCGGGTGTCGGCGTGACAGCCGCCTCTTGGGTTGTCGTAGCTGCCGGTTCCGGCGTGGCCTCCGCCTCGGGGATGAAGGACGGGCCTTCGGCCGTGAAGCTGGGCAGAGGTTTTTCGCGGTTCGGGTTCATCTCGGAAGAGGAGCCACCTTCGGGCGGAGTTTCGACCAAGAAAACCGTGCGCATAGTGATATCCACGCTGTCTTTGCAGGTCTCCATGCAAGGCTCGGAGCGCCATTTGGCGTATTCCATATCCTCGCGATCATCGATCACGAAGCCTTCCATGTTATACATATCGAACGCGGCGAAATTCTCTTGGCTGAGTTCGAAGTCGTCATCCACCAGATCGTTGGAATAGAGGATATAAGCGACGATGGCATAAGTGTCGTCCGCGCTCAGCGTGCCTGCCGCGCCGAAGGGCATGGAGCGGTTGATGTAGTCCCATGCGGTCGACAGGTGTGGCCAGTAGGAGCCGACGGTTTTCACCGGGTCGTCGTCTCCCAACGTATCAAAGCCGCCTGCCAGAACGGGCCAGTTATCCACGCCTTCGGCGAAGTCGCCATGACATGATGCGCATTGATCCGCGAAGACTTCTTCGCCGGTGAACACATCGCCAGAGCCTTCGGGCAAGCCGCGCCCATCGGGGAGCACGTCCACATCCCAAGCCGCGATTTCGTCCGGATGCGCCGGGCGGCCAAGGCCAAGCCGTGCGGCAGGTGCCGGGGCGGGCTTGGTCAGTGACGCGCTGACCGGGCGTGCCTCCAATTCCGCAATGCGCGTTTTGGCCTGGTCCTGCACAGCGGCGATTTCAAGTTCCAGCGCGGTCTTCGCCTCGGTGACCTTGGCGACCTGCGCTTGTGCTGCTTCGGCTTGGCGCAGGGCCAACGCAGCTTCTTCTGCTTTGTAGCTGCGGGTTGGCAGACCATAGGCCACGCCCAAACAGATACCGGTGACGCCCAGAGCGGGCCAGAGGATGTTAGGAGATTTCGACATTCTCGGCGATCCCTTCTGCGTTCACATACCAAGTTTGGATGCAGTTGTTGTGATAGACGGCATTCTCGCCCCGGACCTCGCGCAGTTGGTCCTTGGTGGGTTGAACGTAGCCAGTTTCGTCCATGGCGCGGGCTTGCAGCAGCATCGGCTTCCCGTCCCATTGCGTGTCGAGATAGAAGCGCGTGAGCGCCTTCGTGTCGCCCTGTTTGCCAAGCCGCGCAGTCTCCCATGTGATGCCGCCATCTTTGGAGACATCGACGCGGGTGATTTGGCCGTGGCCGGACCATGCGAGGCCGGAAATGACCATCGGGCCAGCGCCATGCTTGATCGGCATTTGCGGGCTGGGCGAGGTGATGACGGATTTTGCATCCATCACCCATGTCCATTTGCGCGCGGTGCCATCCTCATAGACGTCCGTATATTTGGAGGTTTCTTCGCGGCTTTCCACAGCGCTGTCGGTGATTTCGATCCGGCGCAGCCATTTGACCCACATATTGCCTTCCCAGCCGGGCACGACGAGGCGAACGGGATAGCCATGTTCCATCCGCAGCGCTTCGCCATTGGCCTTGAACGCGACGAGCACGTCGTCGAGCGCTTTGGCCATCGGGATGGATCGGCCATTGGAAGACGCGTCGGCGCCTTCGACATAGACCCATTTGTCCTCGGACATGTCCGCGCCTGCCTCAGCCAGAAGGGTGCGCAGCGGGATGCCGGTATATTCCATGTTGTGGATCATACCATGCGTGAA
>CAZPXE010000705.1:0-1740 GCA_964590545.1 uncultured Rhodobacterales bacterium
AGGTGCGCCAGAGCAGTTCAAGACGATGAAAGAAGTCGCCTTTGCCGCCTATAATCAGGCCATTCCGGGGATCGAGCCGGGTCTGGAGGCGGTCAGCTACTATGACCCGCCGAACATGACCTATCCGTTCGGGGCCTATGTTTGCGTTATGGATATCGACGTGGACACGGGCGTGCCGGACATCCGCCGCTTTTATGCGCTGGATGATTGCGGCACGCGGATCAACCCGATGGTGATCGAAGGGCAGATCCATGGCGGTCTGACCGAGGCTCTGGCCGTCGCGTTGGGGCAAGAGATTGCCTATGATGATATGGGCAACGTCAAGACCGGGACGCTGATGGACTTCTTCCTGCCGACCGCTTGGGAGGTTCCGAACTACGAGACGGATCACACGGTCACCCCCTCTCCGCACCACCCAATCGGCGCGAAGGGCGTGGGCGAAAGCCCGCATGTGGGCGGCGTTCCGTGCTTCTCGAACGCCATTCAGGACGCGTTCCGTCCCTTTGGCAATCGGCACACCAACATGCCCCACGACCATTGGCGCATCTGGAAAACCGCCAACGAACTTGGTCTGCATGACTAAAATCGTGATCCCGCCCTATATTGCGTAGGGCGGGGTTAACCCCGCTTCACGGGTACAAAACATGACTGCTGCTACTCTCCAATCCGACCTTGCTGCCCAAGGCTATGTTGCCTCTGATGATCTGGCTATGGCGTTGCATCTGGCGTTGTCGCTGGGCCGGCCGCTGCTGCTTGAAGGGGCCGCGGGCGTGGGCAAGACGGAAGTGGCCCGTGTGCTGGCCGCCGCCCGCGACACGCGGCTGATCCGCCTGCAATGCTATGAAGGGCTGGACGCGGCGCAGGCGATTTACGAATGGAATTATCAGCGCCAGCTTCTGACGATCCGCGCCGCTGCCGAGGATGGCGAGACCGGCGCGTCGGTGGAAGAGCGCATCTTCTCGCGCGATTTTCTGCTGGAGCGGCCTTTGCTGGCGGCGATCCTGCAAGATGTGCCACCAGTGCTGCTGATTGATGAGATTGACCGGGCGGACGAAGAATTCGAAGCTTATCTGTTGGAAATCCTTGCGGATTATCAGGTGACGATCCCCGAACTGGGCACAGTGACGGCCACCAGCCAGCCGATTGTGATCCTTACGTCCAACGGCACGCGCGATCTGTCAGACGCGCTGCGCCGTCGCTGCCTTTACACCTATGTCGATTATCCAGACCGGGAGACGGAGTTGAACATCCTTCGCGCCCGCTGCCCCGGCATCGACGCGCAACTGGCGCGGCAGGTGATTGGGTTTGTGCAGAAGCTGCGGGAAGAAGAGTTGGAAAAGACGCCGGGCATTGCCGAAATGCTCGACTTCGCCGCTGCGCTGATGGGGCTTGGAATTGCGGACCTGACCGACGACCCGGCCATTTTGCAAGCCACCCTGACGACGCTGCTGAAAACCCAAAGCGATCAGGCGCAGATCACACCAGAAGTCTCTGCCCGTATCGCTGGCCGCGCCGCATGACGCGCGTGACCCGCTTTGCCGCCCGTGATCCGGGGCCGTCGGCGCGGGTGGCGGGGTTTATCGCGCATTTGCGGGCCAATGGGATGCGGCTCGGGGTGGCGGAGGCGGATGTGGCCCTGTCGGCCCTCACCCAGATCAACGCCGCCGCGCCGGACGAATGCCGCCGGGCGCTGGCGGCCGTGTGCACAGGTTGCAAGGATGAGGCGGAGCGGTTTGATGC
>CAZPXE010000706.1:0-1729 GCA_964590545.1 uncultured Rhodobacterales bacterium
CCGGCCCCGCCGGCCAGCCCCCGAACCGCCCCCACGGGGCGGGGGCTTCACCCCCACCCCTCGGTTCGGGGGCCAGCCTCGGTTCTATTGAACTACCCCCCAATCGCGCCCCGCGATACCGAGGTCGATTTCAGGATGGCAAACACCGCCATCCCCGGCTCCAGCGCCAAATCAGACCGCGCCCGCTCTGTGATGCGCGCCAGAAGCCGCTGATCGCCGAACGCCAGCACCACCGCGACGCCCGGCCCGCGCCCTTGCTCCAAGGCAACGATCTGACAAGGCAGGATATTGCGCGCCGACAGCCCCTCGGGCCGCTGGGTGGCAAGGATCACGTCCTGCGCCCGGATGCGCAGCCGCACGTCCTCGCCCACTTCCGCGTCCACGCCCGGCAACAGCAAATCGCCCCCTGATGTCGTTAGCCGCACCAAGCCATCCGCGCTCCGCTCGGCCACCACGGCACGCAGCAACGCGCCCGCTTCGCGCACCCCCAGAAACGGCATCGCGGCGGGGTCCGAGAGCACGTCAAACACCGCGCCTTGCAACGCAATCCGCCCGTCCCGCATCAGCGCCACCTGATCGGCCAACCGCGCGACCTCCTCGACCGCGTGCGTGACATACAAGATCGGCACGCCAGAGGCCGCTTTCAGCCGGTCAAGATAGGGCATAATCCCCTCCTTGCGTGGCCCATCCAGTGCGGCGAGCGGCTCGTCCATCAGCAGCATCTGCGGCCCCGAGAGCAGCGCGCGCGCCAGCGCGACCCGCTGCGTCTCGCCCCCCGAAAGCGTCGCAGGGCGGCGGTGCAGCAGTGGCTCGATCCCCAGAAGCCCAATCAAATCATCCTCTTGCGCGCGCTCCGCTGCCCGGAACCGCCCCGCAAAGCGCAGGTTTTGCAGCACCGTCAGATGCGGGAACAGCCGCCCGTCCTGAAACACATAGCCCATGCGCCGTTTGTGCGGCGGCAGGTAAAGGCCCTTGGCGCTGTCCATCACCGCCGCGCCCCCCAGCGTCAGACGCCCGGCATCCGGGCGCAGCAGTCCTGCTATCGCGCGCACCACGCTGGTCTTGCCGCAGCCCGACGGGCCAAACAACGCCGTCACCCCCGGCCCGCCCGACAGGGCCACGTCCAGCGTCAGCGCCGGGAACGCATGGCGCAGGCTCAGCTCAAACCCCATAGGCACGCCCCCCAATCCGCGCCGCCATCCGCCGCGCCAGCCATTCGGACACGAGAACCGCGAGTACCGACACCGCCACGGCCCACAGCACCAGCGTCGCCGCCGGGCCTTCTTGCCCCGGAATTTGCAACAGCGCGTAGATGGCCGAGGGCAGCGTCTGCGTCTCGCCCGGAATGTTGGCGACAAAGGTGATCGTGGCGCCGAATTCACCCATCGCCTTGGCAAAGCCCATCACCGCGCCCGCCAGCACACCCGGTAGGGCCAGCGGCAGCGTCACTTGCGCGAACACCGCCCATCGCGGCGCGCCCAACGTCGCGGCGGCTTCTTCCAGCTTCGGGTCAACCGCTTCGATGGCAAGGCGGATGGCGCGCACCATCAGCGGGAACCCCATCACCGCCGCCGCCAGCGCCGCCCCGGTCCAGCGGAACGCGAAGGTCAGGCCAAAGACGGTGTCAAAGAACGCCCCCAGCGGCCCGTTCCGCCCAAAGGCAATCAGCAAAAGATAGCCCGTCACCACAGGCGGCAGCACCAGCGGCAGATGGATCAGCGCGGACAAA
>CAZPXE010000707.1:0-1727 GCA_964590545.1 uncultured Rhodobacterales bacterium
TCACGCACCAAGGCCCGCATTCCGGGGGTTTTGCGCACGCGGCGCAGGCGGGTTGCGGGGTAGGGGGCTTGGGTCGGGCGCATCTGTCGAACCTGTCAGTTTTAGTTTACAGTTTCACAACTGCCACGCTTTGACGTCGCACTCAACCCTTAGGGCTACCAATCGCAGCACGAGGGGGCTAAAGGGACAAGACTGCCAATGTCCGGAAAGCTGCCTTGGACCTGCACCAAACCATCTTTGAACTGATCGACATGCGCTCATTCTCGAACCTGTGGTTCTGGATTGCGCTGGCCGTGCTTTGGTCCACCGCAAGCCATTGGGTGCTGGGCGTGCCCTTTGATATGGTGGTGCGCGCGCGAAAACATGGCGGGCAGGCAGAGGTTGACCTTGAGGATATCGTCCGCGTCAACGTCAACCGCCTGCTCTATATCGGGCGTGTGTCGGGGCTGTGGCTGCTGGGGCTGGGCTGCTTCATCCTGACGGGGCTGGTTCTGCTCGGGTTCATCTATGAGGTAGAGTTCGCGCAAGCTCTGTTTTTGCTCTTGTTTCCAATGTCTTTGCTGGGATTGCTAAGCCTGTCGACCGCGCGGCTGATCGAACAGCGGGCGCTGAGCGGTGAGCTGCTGCGCGCGCGCCTGCTGCGCCACCGGGTTTATACGCAGATGATCGGCGTTGTGTCGATTTTCGTGACGGCGCTGTGGGGCATGTATCAAAATCTGTCGCTTGGGGTGTTGGGCGGTTGACTTGGCGCGGGGATGCGCCACATAGGGGCGCTCTGCCATGGATGACCAACGCCACATAACTATTTCCGGTGCGCCCGAAGGGTTCGACGCGCAGCTTGTGCTGCGTGAAGTTGCCGAACGCGGCCCCGTGGCCCATGTGGCGCGCGATGACAAGCGGCTTGCGTCGATGCAGGCGGCGCTGCGCTTCTTTGCACCGGATATGCCCGTGCTGGTCTTCCCCGGTTGGGATTGTCTGCCCTATGACCGGGTCTCTCCGAACGCCGATATCGCGGCGCAGCGCATGGCGACGCTGGCAGCGTTGGTGCATGGGATGCCCGAGAAATTCGTGCTGCTGACGACACTCAACGCCGCCACGCAGCGGGTCCCGGCCCGCAGTGTATTGAAAGATGCGGCCTTTTCGGCGCATGTGGGCAGCCGCGTCGATGAAAAAGGTCTGCGCGCCTTTCTGGTGCGGATGGGCTTTACCCAAGCGCCTACGGTGATGGAGCCCGGCGATTACGCGATCCGGGGTGGTATCATCGATATCTACCCGCCCGGAGACCTTGGCCCCGTGCGACTGGACCTGTTCGGCGATGTTCTGGATGGTGCGCGGCGGTTTGATCCGGTTTCACAGCGGACAACGGAAAAGCTGGATGTCATTGAATTGGCTCCGGTTTCCGAGGTTATCCTTGATGACGCCGCGATCACCCGTTTCCGCCAAAACTATCGGTTGGAATTCGGCGCGGCTGGCTCGGACGATCCGCTGTATGAGGCGGTCAGCGCGGGGCGCAAGCATCAAGGCTTCGAGCATTGGCTGCCGCTGTTCCATGACGGGCTTGAGACGCTTTTCGACTTCCTGCCGGAGGCGACCATCTCGCTTGATGATCAAGTGACGGCGACACGGTTGGCGCGTTGGGACAGCGTGGCCGATCAATACGAGACGCGGCGGCTGGCAATGCAGCACCGCTCTTCCATGGATACAGTCTATAAACCCGCCGCGCCGGA
>CAZPXE010000708.1:0-1726 GCA_964590545.1 uncultured Rhodobacterales bacterium
TCGTCGAGCGCGGCCAGCCCGGCCCGGCTTTCGACTTGCACAATTAGGCAAATCTGATCGTCGGCGGTGGTGCTGTAATCGGGGATGCCGGAGAAGTTGCTGGCGCGCCCCAAGGCTGAGCCGACGCCGCGAATACCGCGGGGCGGATAGCGGCATGCGCGGACCATCTCGGCTGCCTGCGCGCCGCTTTCAACCATTGGCACGACGATAGATTGCGCGCCGATATCGAGCATTTGTTTGATCATCCACACCTCGCCCGTCGGCACGCGCACCACGCCATGGGTCCCGGTAGCGGCCAGCGCGACAAGCTGGTCGCGGGTGGCGCGCAGATCGTTGGGGGAGTGTTCGTTGTCGACAACGAGAAAATCGAACCCTGCGGTGCCCATGATCTCGGCGGTGTTCATCTCGCCCAGCCCCATCCAGATGCCGTATTGGGTTTGACCTTGGGACAGGGCCTGTTTCAGCGGGTTCAGGGGTGCGGGCATGGGGTCGACTCCGGTTCGTTGCCCGGCAGAGGTGACAGGGCAGGGGGCGCAGGGTCAAGGCGTGATCGGTTACAGAACCCGGATCACGTCCTTTTCGACGGAGAGCATATAGCCGCGTCGGGCGATGTTTTTGACCAGAAGCTCGCTCACCATCTGATTGCCGAGCGTATCGCGCAGGCGTTTGATGCGGGTGGCCCCGGCGGCCTCTTCACAGTCGGAGGGGTCCTTGCCGGCGATCAGCGCTTCGAGTTCTGACCCGCTTAGCACGTCATCATCCATGCGCGCTTCGGCCAGCACGGACATGGTTTCCATCGCGGCATCGGTCAGTTTGAAGCCCATGTTGTTCAGGTAGACAGTATTCTCTTCCCGGCTGATGAGCAGCGATGAGACCTGAATACCGGACCGTTCGATTTGTGCCATGCGGCGGTTGAGACCGACGAGCATCACCAGAAAGACCAGCGCGGCGATCAGCATCGCGGTGGCGAAGACCAGCAGCACGAAGATCACCATGCGGTAGCTGACCAGCGTGTCGGAAAACGCGGTGCCGGATTGGGCGAGGATTTCCAGCAGTTTGATTTCTGCGCCGCTGGTGAGGCCGTCATTCTCGATAAAGATCCGCTCGACCCGCGCATCAAAAGCGTTGGCGTCGGGCAGGGACAGGAACAGCAGCACGGCGGCGACCAGCAGGATGCCGACAATCGCGGCCAGCCCGATCACGACGATCCGATTGCCCGAGCGCAGCGCGTCAGAAGCGGAGGTAGTATTGTCCGGCACTGTCTTTCCTTGATTGCAGGCCCTCGGGGCCAAAGACGGAAACGATGTTGAGCAGGGTCCACCCTTGGGCGCTAAGGCGCGGGGTGAGTTCTGTCTGCGCAGGCTTTGGTGCGCAATCGCCAGTGATTTCGGCCACGCCATAGTGCAGGCGCAGGGGGTTGTCCTGCTTGGCCTTGTAATCGGCGAAGCAATCCTGCGCGCTGGCGGCGGTGCCAAGGCAAAGCGCGAGCGCGCCTGAGAGAAGCATCTGTTTCATGCCGCCAACCTGCCCTCTTTGCCGGGGCTATTCAATAACAACAGGGGTTTGGGGCCTGCGTTATCCGATAACAGGGGGCTGTTATTGCCTGTCTGACGGGGGCGGCCCCAGTTTGGCTGCATCACCGCGGCTCAATGTGAATGCGTGCCGCTTCATAAGCAAAGAACGGACAGGAGATCAGGCATGGCGATCCCGTATCATACAAAATTCA
>CAZPXE010000709.1:0-1719 GCA_964590545.1 uncultured Rhodobacterales bacterium
AAGTAGCCGGGAAAGCCCATCCCTTCGATAATCCCCAACTCGAAATCCAGCCGTTCCTGATAGTCCTCGACTGAGGCCGCGTGCGGGATAACCGCAAGCCGCGCCTGAAGACCCTCATTCGCCATGCGCCGCAACTCGGCCACCTCATCATCGGCAAACTTGGGCAGGATCGGGTCACGGCGATAGGCCATGAACGCACAGCGCTTAGCGATTTCCACCGTGTTCTCAATCGCTTCGGGAATATCGGCGAACAAGACCGCCATCTCCTCCGGCGATTTGAAGTAATGCTGCGGCGTCAACCGTCGCCGTGCCTCTTGCTGATCGACATAGGCCCCTTCCGAAATGCAGATCAGCGCATCATGCGCCTCATACATCTCGGATTTTGGGAAATAAACGTCATTGGTGGCGACTAGCGGCAGGTCCATCGCATAGGCCATCTCGATATGCCCCCGCTCGGTCAGCGCCTGACCTTCGGGCGGCGTGCCATCCTCGCGCGGATGCCGCTGGAGTTCGATATAAAGGCGGTCGCGGAACGCCCTCGCCAACCGCTGAACCAGCGCCTCCGCCTTGGGTCGCTGCCCCATCTGTAGGAACTGCCCCACCGGACCGTTCGGCCCGCCCGTCAGACAGATCACACCGTCTGCATGCTGCTCCAACTCCTCCAACGTCACCTGAGGCAACTGCCCGCCCTTGTCGATGTATAGGCAAGAGTTCAGCTTCATCAGGTTCTCGTACCCCGCCTCGCTCTGCGCCAGCAGCACCAGCGCCGCCGGATCGCGTGGCCGTGCGCCGGGTTCAGGCGGGTCAAACGCCACATCCACCTGACAGCCAATGATCGGCTGAATACCAGCGCCAGCCAGCGTTACCGAATACTCCAGCGCTGCGAACATGTTGTTCGTATCGGTAAGCGCCAGCGCGGGCATATTCGTCTGCCTGCAAAGGTCGGGCAGCTTCTTAAGCCGCAACGCGCCTTCCAGCAGGGAATATTCGGTATGGGTGCGAAGATGGATGAATCGGTGGGTGCTGCTCATGGCACCACGATATGATGTGGCCCCCGCAGGGTGAAGCCCCAGATTGAGACAGTCGCCGCGTTAGTTAGCATACGGACTAAGTATCTTGACACGAATCGCTGCACGGCATTACTTAGCAATATGACTAACAATCTCGACACCCTCTTCGCCGCCCTCTCCGACCCGACCCGCCGCCGGGTGGTCGAACGTGTGGCGCTCCAATCCGCTCCCGTCTCGGCCCTGCATGCAGAACACGACATGGCCCTGCCCACCTTCATGCGCCATCTCAAGGTACTGGAGGAGAGCGGGCTGGTGGTTTCCGAAAAGAAAGGCCGCGTGCGCACCGTCGCCATCAACCCCGAAGGCCTGCGCGCCGTCGATTCCTGGATGGAGGCGCATCGTACGCTGTGGGAGGGCCGTCTGGATCGTTTGTCATCCCTCGCGACACGCATGAAAAGGACCACCTCATGACCACCGATACAACCGAATACACCTTCACCCGCTCGATTGCCGTGTCGCCCGATCAACTCTTCCACCTCATCACCGACGCCAAGATGCGCGGCCAATGGAACAGCCCGGACGACAGCACAGTGATGGCCGTCGTGACCGCCGACACCCGCGTCGGCGGCATTGAACGCCACCGCGCAGGCCCGGCAGATGCGCCGGAATTCGAAGCGGAAACAAGATGGTACCGGATCGATGGCCCGTC
>CAZPXE010000710.1:0-1719 GCA_964590545.1 uncultured Rhodobacterales bacterium
GTTTCCTTTTTCGACGCGGGCCATTGCGCGCGGGTTGGGCTGGGGCTGACTGTGGCCCGTGTTGACAAACCTCTCAGGGAGGAGGCCGCGGGGGTTGGGCGGTGTCTATGGGGAAAGAGGGCTGTCTGTCGGGCTTGTGACTGCTGCGGATGCCTTGTTCTTCAGATTGAAGACGACGTTTTGTACGTTCTGCCCACGCGCTTGCCTAAGATTGGAGCTGGGTCGCTGCCGGTTTGCACTTTTTACATGACTTGCTGGATCGCTGCGGACAAGTGATTTTGGCCGGTGTTGCAAAAGCATCCGGGTCGCGTTGGGTGGGGTGAACGGACAATCGATTATGCGGCTTGTTTTCTTGGTGGAGCGCGGGAACGGGGAACCTGTCCGCGTTTGAATGTTTCGATGATCAGCATTGTGCCGCCGCAACAAGGGCATGGTTCACGCAGCGTGAGTGGTGCGGGATCATCTCCGGATAGTGGCTCTTGCTCTTGTGCACTTGCTCCTATCAGAACACGGATCTTTGCGATGTTGGTCTTGCGTCGAGCGGAAGCCAGCAGACCGTAGTGGCGAATGCGGTGGAATCCATCTGGGAGCACATGGATAAGGAACCTGCGGATGAACTCGTGTGTATCAAGTCGCATGACCTTCATGCGGTCCCCACGTTTGATGCGATAGTCTTTCCAGAGGAAGGCGACGGTGTTGGCATCGGCACTGACGAGACGGCTGTTCGAGATCGCGATCCGGTGGGTGTAGCGGCTGAGATAGGCCAGCACCGCCTCCGGTCCTCCGAAGGGTGGCTTGGCGTAGACCACCCATTCGGTTTTGCGGAACGGGGTGAGCCAATCAGCAAAGGCTTCGGCACTCTTCAACCGGACCATATCGCCGAAGAAGACAAGTTTGCCCGCGCGATGCAGCGCCATCAGCCCGTTAATGAACAACCTGCGGAACAATCGCGATAACACCTGCACATGGAGAAAGAAGCCAGATTTGCAGGCGACCCAGCGAGAACCGTCTGGTGAGAGCCCACCGCCCGGCACGATCATGTGAATGTGTGGGTGGTGCGTCATCGCCGATCCCCATGTGTGCAGTACGCTGGTCATGCCGACACGCGTGCCCATGCGCTTGGGATCGGCGGCGATCGTCGCTACCGTCTCGGCTGATGCCTTGAACAGCAGGCCGTAGACCGCCCGTTTGTTCCAATAAGCGATGTGGGCGATCTCGGCCGGAAGCGTAAAGACAAGGTGGAAGTACTCAACGGGTAGCAGATCTTCGGCCCGCGCGGCCATCCAATCGCGCGCCGCAGGCCCCTGGCATTTGGGACAATGCCGGTTTTTGCAGCTATTGTATGCGATGTGCTGGTGGTTGCACTTGGTGCAGGCCGCCACATGTCCGCCAAGCGCCTCGGTCCGGCAAGCTTCGATGGATGACATGACCTTGAGCTGCGAGAGGCTCAGATGCCCCTTGTTGACCCGCCGATAGGCTGACCCATAATCACGGAAGATGTCGGCAACCTCCAGCGCGTGCCGCGGCACTCCGGCGGACCCGTCACGTCACATCCTGGATGTGCTCAAACGGGCTGGACACATTGCGCAACGTCTTGGTCGCCACGTGGGTGTATCGTGCCGTCGTCGTCAGCTTGGCGTGGCCCAGCAGCACCTGGATCACGCGAACATCCGTATCGGCTTCCAACAGATGCGTGGCAAAGCTGTGCCGGAGCGAGTG
>CAZPXE010000711.1:0-1715 GCA_964590545.1 uncultured Rhodobacterales bacterium
TGCGCGGATGTCGACCCGCCGACGCTCATCGAGGCTTGGGCTCGCCACACCCTCAATTGGATCACCCGCTGGGAAGATGAAGGAAGCCGTAGCCTGCACACCGACTGGCGCGCTCTCGCACATGGCATTGGCGAGCCGACCCAACGCGGCCCGCACTCCGGCACTTATCTGGGCGTGGACGAAGACTTCGGAATGCTGCTCAGAGACGAAACCACCACACACCTGATCCCGCTGACGGCCCTTCTGGAGGACAGCCCATGAAACTCGCCCGCGCCATCCATTTCGACGAAAGTGATATGCGCGTCTTTGCCAGCCCCGCCCGCACCGGGGAATGGTGTATCTCTGGCGGGTTCGAGTTCTCCAACTGGACAGAAGGCGATCTCACCGGCAAGGCCCGCCAAGCCTTTTCAAACGGTTGGTTCGGGCTGGAAACCGGCGGCCGTGTCACCTTTGTTGCCGTCACCGCAATAGAGCCGGTGGAACGCGACACGCTCGCGCGTCTTCTTGCCCAGCATTTCGTGACGTACTACGGCGCGCCTGATGAGGACGCCGCCCTCCCGGTCGCCCACGAAGAACTCGCCCAAATGGTTGAGCTTTGCGAAGACCATACGCCAAACACCCTGCTCACCGTGGCCCGCGAGTTGACAGAGGCAGGCGTTCGCGAGGCCTATCGCACCATCGAACCGCAAGACGCTGGCCTTGACCAATTCGCGATCCATGGCAGCCTCGACGATGAGCCGCATCAACATTAAAAGCGTTTCGAGACATGGCCCAGACACACGTATCGCAAATGTCCCCAAGAGCGCGAAGCGCGGCAAGGTATTTGCGATTCAACATTTTCTCGAGGCGCTATAAAAGCGTTGGACCTTTACCCAGAAGCCGTTTGTGACACGAATGTCCTCAGATTGCAGACGGCATGGCAGGGCTTTCGTGTCGTAAGATCAGGGTCGGACGCTAAAGATCAGAAATCGGAGTATTCAAGTCGCTCGACGCCGCCTGAAATCAACGATTTTCGGCGCGTTAAGTGTTGCTTTGCATCGCAGGTTATTCCGATTTCGCACTCGGCAGCGCTCTTTCCTTTGCGTTAAACACAAACAACTTTTCGCCGTCGATGGTATAGCCATCAATCAGTTCCTGCGCTGTCTGTGACACCAGCCAGCTTTCCAATTGCGACACCAGATCAGCACGCACATGGGTGTGCCGATCCGGGTTCACAGGCAGGAAGGCATACTGGTTGAACAAGACCGGATCGCCCGCAAAAAGCAGAGCCATCCCGTTTTTGTTTCCAAAGTTCAGCCAACTTGCCCGGTCGGCGAGGATATAGGCCCCCATGCCAGAGGCCGTATTCAATGCGGCCCCCATCCCTGCCCCGACAGACCGATACCAGCGGCCAAACCCGTCTGGCTCGAACCCCGCCGCGCGCCACAAGGACAGTTCTTTCTTATGCGTCCCGCTGTCATCGCCGCGGCTGACAAACGCCGCCTTGGCCTCAGAAATTGACATCAAGGCCGCAGCGGCAGTCTTTGCCCGGTCAATCGCTGCCGGGTCGTCATTTGGCCCGATCAGAACGAAATCGTTGTACATAATCTCGCGTCGGTGCACCCCGTAGCCAGCGGCGACGAATGCCTCTTCGGCGGCACGGGCATGGACCAATACAGCATCCACATCACCCGCTTCGCCCAACCGCAGCGCCTGCCCGGTACCAACAACCAGAA
>CAZPXE010000712.1:0-1714 GCA_964590545.1 uncultured Rhodobacterales bacterium
GCCATCCCCCGTCTCTTTCAGAGACTCCCCCGAAGTATTTTTGACCCGAAGAAGCTAGGGCCGCGGAGCATGAGGCACGCGGCCCTTTTTTGCTCAATAGAGCCTATCGCTTTCGTTATAAGCCATCCGCGCTTCGATATCTTCCAGCGGCATCTCCATCTCACCATGGTCCTTGAGCGCCTCCGAATAGGTCGGCAGCCCTTCGATGGAGCCCCATTTATCGGGTTGCCACATGGCCGAGCGGATCATCGCCTTGCCGCAATGGAAGAACGCTTCTTCCACACGCACCAGCAGCACAAGGTTTGGTCGGTGACCATTCATCACCCCCAGATCGAGCAGGTTTTCATCGCGCACCACCTGCGCAGAGCCATTGATGCGCACCACTTCCTTGCGCTTGGGCACCACCAGCATCATCCCGATGCGCGGGTTTTCAATCACGTTAAAAAACGTGTCCCCCCGGTTATTCCCGATCCGCTCCGGGATCATCAGCGTTTTCTCGTCCAGCACTTTGATGAAGCCCGCCGGATCGCCCTTGGGCGAGACGTCCATCCGCCCGGCCGCATCGCAGCTTGAAATCGCCACAAACGTGGTCCGTTCGATCCATGCCGCAAGATGGCCGTCAATCCGGTCGACCACCTTGTTCACTTGGCTGGGATGCATGTCATCGAGCATGTCTTGCAATTGGGCTGCGGATGTCAGCGGGTCTGTCGCCTGATACATGGCGGGGCCTCCGGGTCTGTGCGTTTCTGCAGCCTACACGATATCGCCCACGCTGCCCATCTGCGGTGCAGCCCTGCCAGCATCTCGCCGCGCGCGAGCAGTTTCGCTTGACGCCCCCGGCGCGGCGTTATCTGTTACCCAAATGCTCGCCTATGTCATTCAACGTGTCCTACAATCCGGGATTGTCCTGCTGGTCGTTGGGCTGGTGGCGTTTTCAATGTTCCGCTTTGTCGGCGATCCGATCGACAACATGCTGGGCCAAGAGCGCACCATTGCAGATGTCGAACGTCTGCGCACCCAGCTTGGCCTCGATCAGCCCTTCCCGGTGCAGTATTACAAATTCCTCGAAGGCGCCGTGCAGGGCAATTTCGGGGTGAGCTATCGCCAAGGCCGTCCGGTCGCCGATATCCTGCTGGAACGCGCGCCTGCCACGCTGGAACTGGCCGCCGTCAGTGGGTTTCTGGCCGTTGCTTTCGGCATCGCGCTTGGGGTGTTTACGGCGATCCGTCGCAACGGGGTTGGGGCGAGTTTGATCATGTCGCTGTCCCTCATTGGGGTATCCCTGCCCACGTTCCTAATCGGTATCCTATTGATTTACTTATTTTCTGTCGAACTTGGCTGGCTTCCCAGCTTCGGGAGGGGTGATACGGTGATGATCGGCGGCTGGTCCACCGGGTTCCTGACGGAAAGCGGCCTAAGAGCGTTGATCCTGCCGTCAATCACCCTCGGCCTTTACCAAATGACCCTGATCATGCGCCTCGTCCGCTCCGAGATGCTGGAAGTGCTGCGCCAAGATTACATCCGCTTCGCCCGCGCGCGCGGCCTGAAGGAGCGTGCGGTCAATTTCCGCCATGCACTGAAAAACACGTTGGTGCCGGTGATCACGGTGACGGGGCTGCAACTTGGCTCGATCATCGCCTTTGCGATCATCACGGAAACGGTGTTCCAATGGCCGGGCGTTGGTTTGCTGTTCATCAACGCGATCCAGTTCGTC
>CAZPXE010000713.1:0-1705 GCA_964590545.1 uncultured Rhodobacterales bacterium
GGCGATCATCAGCGTCTGCGGCGAAATGGTGACGCCTTGGGCCGAAATCGTCTCAATCTCACGCAGCAAATGCCACGGGTCCAGCACCACGCCATTGCCAATCACCGACAGCTTGCCGCCGCGCACCACGCCAGAGGGCAGCGCGTGCAGCTTATACACCTCGCCCTCAACCACCAGCGTGTGCCCGGCATTATGCCCGCCCTGAAACCGCGCAATCACATCCGCGCGCTCTGACAGCCAGTCGACAATCTTGCCTTTGCCTTCATCCCCCCACTGAGCGCCGACGACGACCACATTAGCCATGGAAAGATCCTTTCACTGCTGATTAACCCGCGTTCCTATACAGAGTGGCGCGGCGCGGTGAAACCGATATTTCGCCGCATCGCTGGCACGGGGAGTGTTTTCACGCTATCCAGCCCGTCAAATTCGAACCGGAGATCCCGATGGGCTTTATTCTGCGCTGGCTCTTTGCCTTTCTGCTGCTTGCGGCGACCTATAACCCGACGCCGTATAACTACGTGACGATGGTGATGCAGGGGGATGGCGCGGGCCTGTCCGTGGCGGTGCTGGCGGGGCTGGTGCTGGTGGTGGGGTACATCATTTACCTGCGCGCGACGCTGCGCTCGATCGGGGCGTTTGGCATGGGGCTGGTGCTGGCGATTTTCGGAGCGCTGATCTGGGTGGCCTATGACTTCGAGTTGATCAATCTCGAAGACCCGACGCTGAACACATGGATTGCGCTTATCGCCGGGGCCACAGTGCTGGGAATCGGGCTGAGTTGGTCCCATGTCCGCCGCCGCCTGTCGGGCCAGTCGGATATGGATGATGTGGACGAGTAGTTATGCGTCCAGATGCACTGGCGCGCCGTGAGGTGTGCTGAGGTAAGCCCGCTCCCATGCCGCCCGCATATCGGCCACGGCCTCCGGCGCGGCGAGGGATAGGTCGGCGAGCATGGCTTCCAAGGTCTCAAGCCACGCGGTGAAATAGTCGGCACCGCCATTCAATTCCCTCGTCAGCCCATGCGCTTTGAGAGTAACGGAAAACCGCGCTGCCCAGTCGGGCCAGTCAAAATATCCCGCCTCATTCAACGCCACGGTCAGGGCAAAAACCTGCGCGTGCCATGGCTCTTCGAAGACAGGCTCCGGCGCACTCATGCCTGCTCCAGATAAGATTGCCAAAGGTCGAGGATCACTTCGTCCTTCGGATGCTCCGGCGCGTCCCACAGCTCCGACGCCGGGAAGGCCACCGCGTAAAGCGGCTCGGGCGCCTCGCCCAGCCCATGGGCGCTGGAATCCGGCAAAACATGGGTGCCGTGATAAAGCACCACGCGGCCCGTCGCCCCGGCAGCATAAACTGGCAAGCGCGTGTGACCGCCTTCGACCAAAGCGTTCGCGGCCACGGCGCGCGTTTTCACCGCATCACCTGGTGTAAACAAAGGCACGATGTCAGAGGGCCGATCCGCCGGGCCGCCCTTGGCCAGCACCGCCGCGACATTTTCGGCGCGCAGGGCTTTGGGGTGCAGCGGCTGCTCTGGCGCATCCATTGAGGTCAAATCCTCCACCGTCAACGCGCCAGTCTCGACCAGAATATCCGTCAGGCCCGCAAGCCACTTTTCGTAATAAACAAAACTCGTGTAGTCCTCTGGCGCGAGGGTCTCGCGCGCGCGGCGCGACATGTCGATATTCCAATGCCCAAGCGCGCCCCC
>CAZPXE010000714.1:0-1699 GCA_964590545.1 uncultured Rhodobacterales bacterium
CACGATGCTGATGCGGAACGCCAAGAACAACCAAGAAAGCCAGCCCGGGGGGCGGTCTGGCTTTGGCACGGCGGCCTTTGGCCTTGACTCCGTGCCGGGGTGCCTTGCTCAAGGCAAAGATGAGGTGACCTCACAAATGTATCTTGAACCGCGCCCGGATTGCCTGATCTACGAGCGGGTCCAGCCCCGCGGCACTCGGCGCGCCCAGGATCTCTGCCTTGCGCGCTTTCGCCTTCGCCACCAGATCCGGCTTGCCGACTTCGGCCCATTCCTTCGGGCTCGTGCGGTCGCCGAAGCGGGGATAGACGTAGTCCGTCTCCATCCGCGCCAGCGTCTGCGCCGTTCCAAGGTAATGCCCGGGGCCGCCCAGACAGACCTCGGCCATCTGGTCGAGTGCCAGCGTCTCATCCGTCACTTCAATCCCGCGCACGCAGCGCAAGGCGTGGCCGATCAGATCATCGCCAAGGATCAACGATTCATGGCAGAACCCCAGCAGCGAGGCATGCATCCCCGCAGCCTCATAGACCATATTCACCCCGGCCAGCCCGGCGGTGACATTGGTACACATCATTTCCCACCCGGCCTGCATATCGGGCAGCTTGCTATCGGCTGCCCCCGCTGCCGCGCCTCCGGGCAGGTCATAGAACTGGTGCATCTGCGCGCAGCCCGCCGTCAGCAGCGCCTGTTCGGACGAGCCGATCGACATGGCCCCGGTGCGCAGATCAAGCCCGAAGGGCCATGTGCCAAAGATCGCCGGATGCCCCGGCACCACGGCGTTCACATAAACCAGCCCCGCCAGACACTCTGCCACCGCCTGCGTGATCGCCCCGGCCACGGTCGAGGGCGCCGTCGCTCCAGCCATCCCGGCCGACAGGAGCAGCACTGGCATCCCGGCCTTGATGCATTCCTCCATCACCTGACAGCTTTCGGTCGCGAATTTCATTGGCGGCACGACAAAGCAGTTGGAGTTTGACACGAAGGGCCGCGCCCGCCATGCGTCTTCCCCTCCCGCCACCATTTGCAGCATCTCAATGATCGGTGCTACGTGGCGCGGTTCGGTGATCGAGGTGCCGATATGCTTCGTTGTCCCGGCCACAGAGGCGTAAATGGTGTTGTAATCCATCTCCATATTGTCGGCGATGTCGCGGGCGACTATGGGGCGCTGAAGGAAGTGGACGTTACTAAGTTGCTGCACGATCTTTGCCGCGTCATGGCAATCCTGCAACGTACTTTCGCGGTAGTCATTGGTGTCGATATCCACCATATGCACCGCTGCGCCCGCCGTGCCGTAATGGACCCGCGTGCCGCTGAGTTCCATATCAAAGGCCGGATCGCGCCCGCACAGCGTGATCGTGCGGTTCGCCTTGGCAATCGTGTCCTCCACCAGCGCGCGCGGGAAGCGCAGGCGGCCATCCTCGCCCAAAATCGCCCCGGCTTGCGTCAGGTAATCCACACCAGAGGGCGGCGCATCGGCCAGACCAATGGTTTCCAAGGCCGTCAGCGCGGCTTGATGGATTTTCTGAATGTCTTCGGGCGAGAGCGGCTTATACACACCGCCCTCCATCCCGCCGCGCACCGGGCGCATATGGTCGGGCAGGGCAGCAGCACGGGCAGCGCGGCGGGCCGCACGGCCTCCGCCACGCGCAGGACGGGTTGGGGTTTGATCGTTCATGTCAGGGGTCTCGGGCAAAAAGGGTAA
>CAZPXE010000715.1:0-1697 GCA_964590545.1 uncultured Rhodobacterales bacterium
GGCGATGAAGGCGCGCAAGCTGCGGATGGAGCGGTTGCTGAACGCGATCATGCATGTGATCGTGGAAGAGGGTCTTTTCGACCAGCAATATATCGAAGCCTATACAGAGAATTGGGAGGCGGAGAAGGCGCATCTGGCCGGGTTCAGCCCCGAAGCGATGAGCGAGATTTGCGGGATCGATCCCGACACCCTGCGTGCCGTGGCGCGGGACTTTGCAGGCGCGAAGTCGGGGATGATCTTCTGGGGCATGGGCGTCAGCCAGCATATCCACGGGACGGACAACTCGCGCTGCCTGATTTCTCTGGCGCTGATGACGGGCCATGTGGGCCGTCCGGGCACCGGGCTGCATCCGCTGCGTGGGCAGAACAATGTGCAAGGCGCGTCCGATGCAGGGCTGATCCCGATGTTCCTGCCGGACTATCAGACGGTGACGGATGATGGTGTGCGCTCGGCCTTTACCGATGTGTGGGGCAGTGGCGATTTCTCGAATGAGAAGGGCCTGACCGTGACCGAGATTATGGATGCTGTCCATGCGGGCGACATCAAGGCGATGTATGTACTGGGTGAAAACCCGGCCATGTCGGACCCTGATGTGGAACACGCGCGGGACGCGCTCGCCAAGCTTGATCATCTGGTGGTCCAGGACATCTTCATCACTGAAACAGCCAACTATGCCGATGTGATCCTGCCTGCCTCGGCGCTCTATGAGAAGTCAGGCACCGTTTCGAACACCAACCGTCAGGTGCAGATGGTGCGCCCCGCGGTGACGCCTCCGGGCGAGGCGAAGGAAGACTGGTGGATCGAGGTCGAGCTTGCCAAACGCTGCGGGCTGAACTGGACCTATGCCCATCCGTCCGAGGTGTTTGCCGAAATGTCGGTGAACATGCGCTCGCTCGACAATATTACATGGGAGCGGCTGGAAGGTACGGCGGTGACCTATCCGTCGCTCAGCCCCGAAGACCCCGGCCAAGCGGTCGTGTTCGGCGATGGCTTCCCGCGGCCTGAAGGGCGCGCGCGGTTCACACCAGCCAGCGTGATACCGCCTGATGATGTGCCGGACGCGGACTATCCGATGATCCTGACCACAGGTCGACAGCTTGAGCATTGGCACACAGGCTCCATGACCCGCCGCGCCACAGTTCTGGATGCGGTCGAGCCGGAGGCGAACTGCTCGCTGCACCCGTCGACACTGCGCAAGCTGGGTGTGCCACCGGGCGGCATGGTGCGCCTGACCACCAAACGTGGCTCCATCACCATCATGGCGCGCGAAGACCGCGCCGTCGCCCCGGACATGGTCTTCCTCCCCTTCGCCTATGTGGAAGCGGCAGCGAATATCCTGACGAACCCGGCGGTCGATCCCTATGGGAAAATCCCGGAATTCAAATTCTCCGCGGTGAAAGTCGAAGCGGCCGAGGATGTGCTGGCCGCAGAGTAATCTGCGGCCGCAGGGAGTGAATGTCTGTTTCGAGCCCGAAGTTACAGATAACCCTCAGTTCCATTCATTTGATTTTCAGCACGGGACATGCAAGCTCGCACAAAGACGACCTCTTTTAGATTGGAAAATGCATATGGCCACTTGGACCTTTGTAGTTGAGTTCGAAGGCGGCACTTACTGTAGCCAATTTGTCTGACGTCAGCGCTTATGGGTCCAAATAGGGTCATTTGCTAAGAGAGTGTTTGTTGCTCATCGTAGCCAC
>CAZPXE010000716.1:0-1696 GCA_964590545.1 uncultured Rhodobacterales bacterium
TTTGGCAGTTTTAGGTGCAATCCTGCATTGGATCAGCAGGGTCAATGCGATCGTTCTACGGATCGGTCGAGCTGTCGGCTGTGTTGCTTTGGGCCTCATGGTGTTGGCGATTTTGCTTCAGATATTTTACCGATATGTGCTCAACAACGCACTGCCTTGGCCCGAGGAAGCAGCCCGCGCATTGATGATATGGATGATGGCACTGGTTGCTCCTTCTGCCTATCGGCACGCAGGGTTCGTTTCGATTGAACTTTTCCCTGATTTTCTGACAAAAAAAATACGCGCAGCCTTCTTGCTGGCTATTTTGCTTTTGTGCGCACTGGTGAGCGCCGTAATGCTCTCCCATGCTTGGGCGCATTTCTCGGCACCCTTATTGTTCGATTCAACCGGATTGAACCGGCTGGTGCAGGATTCAGGTATCAACGAACTGCTTGGCACAGAAATCCAATTCAGAACCGCTTATGTTTATCTGGCCATGAGCGTTTTGCTGGTGCTCATGCTTTCGGTATCTGCAGAATTAATATTGCGTATGACAGGCCGTCTGATCGGGGACGAGCAAGAATTTCCTGATCCGGCTCTACCGCAAACCATGGCGAATGACTGATGTTGGCTTGGTTCCTCCCACTGTTTTTACTGCTGCTTCTTATTGGCGTGCCGGTCTATTTTGCCATGCTGGCCGCACCCGGACTGGTTCTCTATCTGAACGGTCAGGAACGCGACATCGCGTTGATGTATCGCAATATCTTCAACGGCATTGATAATGGCGTATTGCTGGCCATTCCGTTTTTCATGCTGGCCGGCGAATTGATGAACAAAGGAGGCATCACTGAGCGTCTGATAAGTTTTAGCCAAGCGATAATCGGTTCGGTCAGAGGTGGATTGGCGCAGGTTAATATCCTGTCTTCCATGCTATTTGCAGGCATGTCCGGCTCCGCGGTAGCAGACACGTCGGCCCTTGGTTCAATGCTTATTCCAGCGATGGAAAAGGAGGGCTACACCCGCAAATTTTCAGCCGCCATTACCGCCGCATCCTCTGTCATTGGTCCCATTATTCCGCCATCGGGCATCATGATCATATACGCCTATGTGATGGAAGTCTCAGTTGCCGCCCTTTTTGCAGGCGGCATTATTCCGGGCATTTTGGTTGGTATGGGTTTGATGATTGTCACCCGTCTCATGGCCGATCGCTACGATTATCCGCCAGCCTCCCGTGTCGTTCAAAGTGACATTACAATTAGTCGCGGCGAGAATTTGGCCGCCCGCATTATCGCGCGCCTGATGCTCGCCTGTGTGCTCTATCCGCTGATCGCGAGAATTGCTGGAGCACCAGATGAACGCACTTGGTCTCTTTTCTCAATTTACCTGATTATTGGTTTGATTGTGGCCGAGATCTTTTTTGGCATTCAACGACGCCTTATGTCGGAGGAATTTCGCATCGTCTCCAAACGTGCAGTGCTGCCCCTTCTCACACCAGTAATTATTCTGGGCGGCATTCTGGGCGGTGTTGCAACACCAACCGAGGCGTCGGCCCTCGCCGTGGCCTATGCAGCACTGCTTGGCCTTTTGGTGCTGGGTACTCTCAAGCTTTCCGATTTGAAATCGGTTCTGATAAAGTCCTCAATCACAGCCTCGGTGGTACTTCTGTTGGTCGGTGCGGCCATGGCGTTCAAAACAGTTGTCAGCCTCTCCTATGCTG
>CAZPXE010000717.1:0-1690 GCA_964590545.1 uncultured Rhodobacterales bacterium
TGGCTCCAACGGCGTTTCAGGTCCGCCGCATCGCGCTGCATCCGCATCCGCCACCACGGGTAGAAAGACATGGGGATGACCGAGGCGTCATGGGTCCAATGTTCAAACAGCGCCCGGTCTTTTTCATAAAGGCGTTTGAGATCGCCGGGGCGATAGCGGGGGCGACGGGCGAACAGGATCAGGTCATGGGCGCGGGCGACAGTGTTGATGCTGTCAAGCTGCACGAAGCCCAGCCGGGTGATCAGACCCAGCAATGCATCGCCCTTGGCCGGGCCGCTGGGCGCTTCGATCAGGGCATGACGGTCGAGGAACAGCCGCCGCGCGTCGGAATTTCGAATAACCGGAAGCGCACTCACCGGCGGTGGCGGCGCAGCGTGTCGCCAAAGGAGATTTTCGGCGTCAGCGCGATGGTTTGTGGGCTGGTGTCCGCGTTTTCACCCGTGCGATCCAGAATGATCTTGGCCGCAGCTTCGCCAATCTCGGACCGGCACGCATCCATCGTCGCGAGTTGACGCGGCAGGCCCTGAAGCAATTCGACCCCGTTAAACCCGGCAAGCCCGATTTGGCCGGGAATGTCGACGCCTTGTTCCAGCAGCCAAAGCAGCCCGCCTGCGCCGATCATGTCATTGGAGTAATACAGAAAATCCAGATCAGGTGAGCGTTCGAGCATCGCCTGCGTCATCTCGCGCCCCTTGGCGAGCGCGGAGCCGCCGGAGTAGAAATCGCGGTCCTCAATCTCAATCCCGGCCTTGGCAAGCGCTTCGGTGAAGCCCTCGAAGCGCTTGCGCGCCCGGTGGTCCAGCGGCATCTTGGTGCCCATGAAGCCGATATGCTCATAGCCTTCCTTGATGATCGATTGGGCCAGTTCCGCGCCCGCACGGCGATGCGAGATGCCGACCATACTGTCGACGGCGCGCCCATCGGTATCCATGATTTCCACCACTGGCGTGCCTGACCCGGCGAGCATGGCGCGGGAGGCGTCCGAATGCTCCAGCCCGGCGATGATCACACCGGACGGGCGCCAGGAGAGCATTTCATAGAGGACCTTTTCCTCTTTGTCGGGCTGATAATCTGTAACGCCCACAACGGGTTGCAAGGGGCTGTCTTCGAAGACGCGGTTGATGCCCGACAGAACCTCGGGGAAGACCATATTCGACAGCGATGGGATAATCACGGCCACTAGATTGACCCGCTGCGAGGCCAGCGCGCCTGCGATTTTGTTGGGCACATAGCCAAGCGTCTTGGCGGCTTCCAAAACCTTGGTGCGCGTCGCTTCCGACACATCGCCACGATTGCGCAGCACCCGGCTTACGGTCATTTCAGAAACACCCGAGGCGGCGGAGACATCCCGCAATGTGAGCGGGCGGGGAGGACGTTCGGACACGCGTATTCCTTCTGTTCTTTCCCTACTGATAGCGCGCACAGTCACGCAATTTCAAGCGTTTGCTGCCACGTGGCGGTTTTCCTCGCGCACAGCGACAACCCCCATGACAAGCCGCCACTACCGCGCTATGCACAAAGCGCGCGGCCCCGTGGCTCAACTGGATAGAGCAGCCCCCTCCTAAGGGGCAGGTTGCAGGTTCGAATCCTGCCGGGGTCGCCAGCACCTTTGATATTGTTGAATAGTATGGGTGTTCACGATGGGTGCTTGAAAGGGCGGGTTCAAGGCATGTCCAACCTCGAAAGCACG
>CAZPXE010000718.1:0-1688 GCA_964590545.1 uncultured Rhodobacterales bacterium
GCCGGGACGGAGACAGCGGAACAGAACGCACCAGATGGATATCACGGCAATGCCTTGGCGAACTGCTGGCACACCATAGGCCCCGCCGCCCCGTCGCCCGCGGCAGTGGGCGCTGCGCTGAAGCCGAGCCCGGCAAGATCAAGCATCTCAACGAAAGCACCAATCGCTCGAACCGCCCTGTCTTCGCCGACATGATCGCACAAACATTCGGGCAAAAGCATCGCCTCATGACGATCTTTGCCCTCGATGAATTGCCCCATGAAATGCCCCCCATACCTCGCGAAAAGCAGACCAGTCTTCAGATCATCCGTGGAAGGCTTCACAGAGCTTCTCCGCATAACCGCCGGAACTCTGTGCTGTGTCGGTGGGGTGCTCCGAAACCCCGAACCTCAACGCGCGTCATTCTTGCCCCTGTTGCGTAACCGCTCGCCCCGTGGCTCTATGCGAGTTGTCAAAGCAAGGAGATACGCCATGACTGATGCGCCGAAAATCGCGGGCCGCAGCCCGATCCGCACGAAGGTGGAGGAGGGTAAGACCTATTTCTGGTGTACTTGCGGGCGCTCGGAAAGCCAGCCGTTCTGTGATGGCTCGCATCAGGGCAGCAGCTTCGCGCCGATGAAATATGAGGCGGAGGAGACGGGCGATGTGTTCTTTTGCGCCTGCAAACATTCCAAAAAAGCGCCGATGTGCGACGGCTCGCATAGCGACGTTTGATCCGCCTTGGCGGGGTTCGTGTTTCACCTGCCGGGATCGTGGCTCGGGCCGTCCGGCTCGGGCCTTTTGCCGTTTTATGACAAGCTGATCAGCGGCTTAGAGGCAGACGGGCATGAGGTGTCGCTGCTCACGCTGGAGCGAGAGACGGCGATGGAGCGGGTGGCGGCGGATCGTGCCTGCCATGTGATCAATCATGGGCGGTTCACCCATCCGCGGGTGCGCAATGCCGGGATCGCCTATGTCTATCCGTTCTGGAACATGGATCCGGCGGGGATACGGGCGTTTTCGTCGATTGGCGAGGCGACGTTTGATCCGTCGCAGATTGATGGCGCGGTTGCGCGGCCCTTTATGCGGCGGTTGCGCAAGCGGCTGGTTGGGGGGCGCACGTCTCGGTACGCGCAGCCCGAAGGTGTTGAGGCGGTGCCGCAGAGTTGTGTCGCGGTGTTCCTGCAAAGCGAGGGGCACCGGATTGTGGGCGAGACGCTGTATCTCGACCGCTGGGAGATGTTGGAGACGGTCTGCGCCAGCGTGGACGCCCCCGTCGTCGTCAAACCGCACCCGCGCGACACGGACCCCGAAACAGGCGCGCGGCTGGAGGGGTTGCTGGCGCGCTATCCGCAGCTATCGGTGAGCACCGCGAACATTCACGACCTGATCGCGGCGGCCTCGCGGGTCGTAACGATCAATTCGGCTGTGGGGATCGAGGCGTATTTGCACCGAACCCCGGTTGTGCTGTGCGGGCAGTCGGATTTCCACCATATCGCCGATGTGGCGCGCAGCCGGGAGGATTTGGCGCAAGTGCTGGCACGTGCGCCGAAAAAGCGCGCCTATGACAAGTTCATTTGGTGGTATTTTGGGCATCATTGCCTCAGCACGGTGGAGCCGGACTTGGTCGGGCGCTTTTTGGCGCGGTGGTAGGTGGGGGCGTCGCTTACCCATGCCGCTTCGACATATGATGAAGTGGTGGATGGCGA
>CAZPXE010000719.1:0-1684 GCA_964590545.1 uncultured Rhodobacterales bacterium
CGCGGCAGGATTGGTGGGGCCGGACCCGCTTTGGGGACGGTTTTGGGAGAACCCGAATTTGGACAGCGCCACGCGCGAGATGCTGGTAGCATTTCGCGACCGGGCGCGGGACGATCTGGCCCGGCTGGATTTGGATCAGGGGCTGATCCACGCGGATCTGGTGCGCGAGAATGTTTTGATCGCCGCAGACCAGTTGTGCCTGATCGATTTTGATGATGGCGGTTTTGGCTACCGGCTGTTTGATGTGGCCACGGCTTTGCTAAAAAACCGACGCGAGCCGGAGTATCCAGCGTTGAAAGCCGCGTTGATCAGTGGCTATCGCGAGGTTCGGGCTCTGGACACGCAACATCTGGACCTGTTTCTGGCCTTGCGCGCAGTCACCTATCTGGGTTGGATCGTGCCGCGTTTGGCCGAGGATGGCGCGGCGGCGCGCAATACAAGATTTATCAGAGATGCGCGCGATCTATGCGCTGCGTATCTTGGGCAGATGAGGGAGACTGGGCCATGAGCAAAACCATTCTTGTGATCGGAACCTTTGACACGAAGGATGACGAGCTGGGCTACCTGATCGGCAAGATCAAGGCGCAGGGTGGCACGGTGCTGACGATGGATGTCAGCGTGCTGGGCGAGACGGAACAGCATATTGACGTGAGCAAGCATGAGGTGGTCGCGGCGGCAGGTGAAACGATTGAGAGCCTGATCGCCCTTGGCGAGGAAGGCGAGGCGTTCGAGAAGATGAGCGCCGGGGCGGCGGCGACCACATTGAAGCTGTATCAAGACGGCAAGGTTGACGGGATGATCGCCCTTGGCGGCACGATGGGCACGGATTTGGCGCTGGACTGCGCGCAGGCGCTGCCGATTGGGGTGCCGAAATACATTGTCTCGACAGTGGCTGGATCTCCGCTGATCGCTGCGGACCGGATGGCGGCTGATGTGCAGTTCATTCTGTGGGCGGGGGGCCTTTTTGGTCTGAACCCGCTGTGCAAATCGTCTCTGTCCCAAGCGGCGGGGGCGGTGCTGGGGGCGGCGCAAGCGGTCGAGCCGCCCGCCTTTGATCGACCTGTGATCGGGATGACATCGCTGGGCTCGTCCTGCTTGAAATACATGAAGCGGCTGCACCCGGATTTGACCGCGCGGGGCTATGACGTGGCGGTGTTCCATACGACCGGGATGGGCGGCATGGCGTTTGAGCGGCTCGCGGCGGAGGGGATGTTTGCCTGCGTGATGGATTTCTCGCTTCAGGAGTTCGTGAACATGCGGCACGGCTCACTGGTGAGTGCCGGGACAGATCGGTTGACAGGCGCGGGGCGTGCGGGCGTGCCGCAGATGGTGGCGCCCGGCGCGTCCGATATTCTGGATCTGGCCGGGTGGCAGGAAATGCCCGACGCGTTCAAGGATCGCCCCTGCCATGTGCATAACCGACTGATCAAAAGCACGTTTTTCACCGCCGATCAACGCGCTGCGCTGGCGCGGGATATTGTGGACAGGCTGGCCGAGGCCAAGGGGCCGGTGCAGTATTTCCTGCCCATCCAAGGGATCGAGGAATGGGACCGCCCCGGCGAGCCTGCGAATGACCCGGAGGGGTTAGCGGCGTTCGTCGCCGCGTCGCAGGACAGCGCGTCAGGCCGGGTCGAGACGACTGTTCTGGACTGCCACATCAATGATGAAGCCTTCTGCGCGGCGG
>CAZPXE010000720.1:0-1678 GCA_964590545.1 uncultured Rhodobacterales bacterium
ACCTATACCGTCGCGCTACTGATGCTCGGTGCGGGCCTGTTCTATCAATCGCTGGTCCGCAGCCATGATATGCTCCGCAAAGCCGGGCTGGTGGTGATCGGACTGGCCGTGGCCAAAGTGTTCCTGATCGACATCCCCGAACTCCAAGGCCTCACCCGCGTCTTCTCGCTCCTGATCCTCGGCCTCTCCCTCGCCGGTCTTGCTTGGGTCAACCGTTGGGCGCAAACCCGGAACGCCGCGTCCTGAAAACGCGCATCTTCCTTATGCCAAAAATATTCTGGGGAAGCCTGCACTGCAGACCGAGGCAGCGCCCCCAAACCCCACTTGCAAGACGCGCCCCAGCGGGCCTATAACGCGCCCATGATGAACGTGATGAACATGGCGATCATTCCGCGAATTATATCCCCGGCGCTCTGACAGACACTGAGCCGCCGGGCCAAGGTGCTTGAGATTTACTCGCACCGCCTATCCCCCAGACATTCCCGATCCGAAGGACGCCAGATATGTGCGCCGACACGCCCTCATACAAAGACACCCTGAACCTGCCCGAAACCGAGTTCCCGATGCGCGCGGGCCTGCCGAAACGCGAACCTGACTGGCTGAAACGCTGGGAAGACATCGGCGTTTACGACCGCCAGCGCGAGATGGAAGGCCGCCCGGTTTTCTGCCTGCATGACGGGCCGCCCTACGCCAATGGCAACCTGCATATCGGTCACGCGCTGAACAAGACGATCAAGGATATGATCGTGCGCTCGCATCAGATGATGGGCTTTGACAGCCGCTATATCCCCGGTTGGGACTGCCACGGCTTGCCCATCGAATGGAAAATCGAAGAGCAGTACCGCAAGAAGGGCAAGAACAAGGACGAAGTGCCGGTCAACGAATTCCGCGCCGAATGCCGCGACTTCGCCGCCCATTGGGTCGGCGTGCAGCGGGACGAGTTCAAGCGACTTGGCGTCACCGGCAATTGGGAAAAGCCCTACCTCACGATGGATTTCCACGCCGAACGCGTGATCGCCGAGGAGTTCATGAAATTCCTGATGAACGGCACGCTCTACCAAGGCTCCAAACCCGTGATGTGGTCGCCCATCGAGCAAACCGCGCTGGCCGAGGCGGAAGTCGAGTATCACGACAAGGACAGTTTTACGATTTGGGTAAAATTTCGGGCCGTCGGTGGGGATATCGACGGGTCTTATGTCGTGATTTGGACAACAACACCTTGGACCATGCCGTCGAACAAGGCGGTGGTTTATGGGGAAGACGTGTCGTACGGCCTCTATGAAATCACCGGAGCACCGGATGAGTGCTGGGCCAAGGTTGGCGAGACATACATCCTTGCCGACACGATGGCCGCTGACGTTTTGGGCCGCGCGCGGCTTGAAGAGGGGATGTGGAGCCGCGTTCGAGATGTGAACACTTCTGAGTTCGAAGGCGTCAAACTCGCCCATCCGCTGAACGGCCAAGAGGGCAGCGAGGGCGAATGGGACGATCTACGCGATTTCCGCGCCGCCGACTTCGTTTCTGACGCTGAAGGTACTGGCTTTGTGCATTGCGCCCCGTCCCACGGGATGGAGGAGTATGAGCTCTACCGCGATCTCGGCATGTTGCAGGAGGTGATCACTTACAACGTCACCGACGAAGGCATGTTCCGCAAAGATCTGCCCTTCTTCGGCGGTGA
>CAZPXE010000721.1:0-1674 GCA_964590545.1 uncultured Rhodobacterales bacterium
CCGCCCCACATGCCGTTAATCTCCAGAGTGGGCCGCGCCCATTGCTGCTCCAGCGCGGAATAGGCTTTTTCGCCATGCGGCTGCGTGTAGCCGACGGAGTGGAGATACTCTTCCTCGTCAAACCCGCAGCTTTCCCATTGGCGGCGCAGATCGTCGGAGATGTCGCTTACGCCTTCATAGAAGCCCGGCACTTTCACCGCGCCCGACTTTTCATCATGCAGCGTTGCCAGAACCCGCGCCATTTCGCGCAGTGGGTTCAGGCCCGGCCCGCCGTAATGGCCGGAATGCAAATCGCGTGACGGGCCGATAATGGTGAATTCATCCTTCAGCATACCGCGCAGCTGCGTGCTGATCGACGGTGTGCCGGGCGTGACCATACCAGTGTCGCAAATCAGGGCAATATCGGCCTGAAGCTCGTCCTTATGCGCCTCCAGAAACGGGATCAACGAGGGAGAGCCGCTTTCTTCTTCGCCCTCAAAGAAAAACGTGATGCGGCAGGGCAGGGCGCCGTTCACCTCTTTCCACGCGCGGCAGGCTTCGACAAAGGTCATCAACTGCCCTTTGTCGTCTGATGCGCCGCGCGCGCGCAGCACTTTGGTGCCATCGACATCTTCAATCGCCGGGTCGAACGGATCGCGGGTCCATAATTCGAGCGGATCGACAGGCTGCACGTCATAATGACCGTAAAACAACAAATGCGGTGCGTCCGCGGGCCCGTCTACATGGCCGACCACCATCGGCATGCCGGTGGTCTCGCGTGCCTCGGCCTCAATCCCCATGCTGCGCAAATCGGCCACAAGCCAATCGGCGGCGCGCAGGCATTCTGGCTTGTAAGCCGGATCGGTCGAAATGGACGGGATGCGCAAAAGGTCCATCAGCCGTTCTAAAGCGGCGGCGTTTTCGGCATCGATACGGGCAAGGGTGGCGTCTAGGGACATGTATCCTCCGTTTGCTTTTCGATGAACATGGAATGAACGGCGGGCAGTGTCCAGCAGCCCTGTGCGTGTCAACCAGCCGGAATTTCCGAAAGGAAACCAATATTGTCATACATATTCAAATATGATTGATTTACATCGAAGATGCGACGCGATGTCTCCGGATAGTGGCGTTGAACGAAATGTTACTGCTCTATAGTTATGCGTTAGTCGGAGATGTGTTCTAAGACAGCGTAGCCAAAACCGGGAGAGCCACGTGAACTACAGCGCGAAACTGGATGATGCCCTTGGACGTCTGCATGATGAAGGTCGTTATCGGACCTTTATCGACATCGAGCGGCGCAATGGTCACTTCCCGCACGCGGTTTGGACCCGGCCTGATGGCACGCAGAAAAACATCACTGTCTGGTGCGGCAACGACTACCTTGGCATGGGCCAGCACCCGGTTGTGCTTGAGGCGATGCATGAGGCGATTGATGCCACGGGCGCAGGCTCTGGCGGGACGCGCAATATCTCTGGCACGACTGTGTATCACAAGCGGCTTGAGGCGGAATTGGCCGATCTGCACGGCAAGGAAGCGGCGCTGCTGTTCACCTCTGCCTATATCGCCAATGATGCGACACTTAGCACGCTGCCCAAACTGTTCCCCGGCCTGATCATCTATTCGGATGAGTTGAACCATGCCTCGATGATCGAAGGCGTGCGCCGCAACGGCGGGGCAAAACGGATTTTCCGTCAC
>CAZPXE010000722.1:0-1673 GCA_964590545.1 uncultured Rhodobacterales bacterium
TCGCATCTACGTCGATTTCAACCATCATGCCCGGCTGTGTGAGGCCCGCTTGCACGCCCGTCAATACAGGTGTGATGCCCGCGAAAAACTCGCCATGCGCGCGCACGAAACCGCCTGCATCTGAGATGTCGGTAATATAGGCGCGGGTGCGCATGACGTGGCGGCGCTCGGCACCGACTTCGCGCAAGAACTCTTCGATGCGGTTCAGGATGAAGACGGATTGGGCGTAGGTGTCACCCGGCGCGTGGAGCTTGCCGGATGGCTCAATCGCGGTGGTTCCAGCGATGTAGACGAAAGGGCCGACGCGTTTGGCGCGGGCATAGGATCCAATCTCCTCGAAGCGGCCACCGGATTGGAAGGTGCGGATGCTCATGTGAGGCCGAGCCGGGTGCGGATTGCGGTTGCGGCGGCTTGGAGCGCGGTTGTTTCGGCGTCGGTGAGCGGGATTTCCTCCACCGAGATGAGGCCAGTGGCGCCAAGATGGGCTGGCACGCCAAGCACGACGTTTTGGATGCCGAACTCGCCGTCGAGCATGACGGAGACGGGGACCGGGCCGGTTTTGGCGCCGCGAATATGGTCGATCAGCTCGATGCTGCTATGGGCGGGGGCCACTGTTGCAGAGCCGGTTTTTTTGAGGGCGACGACTTGGCCGCCGCCGGTGATGGCGTCTTTCACGCAGGCGTCGATTTGGTCTTGGGAGAGGAAGGCGTGCAAGGCGCGGCCCTTGATGCGCGCGCGGGACGTGATGGGAGCCATTTCGTCGCCGTGGCTGCCAAGCGTGATGGCCTCGACATCGCCGGGAGCGACGTCCGCCGCTTGGGCCAGCGCGTTGCGGAAGCGCGAGCTGTCCAGCGTGCCGGCCATACCGAGCACCCGTTCGCGCGGAAAACCGGTGGCGCGCAGCATCTCGACGGTCATTTCGTCAAGCGGGTTGGTGACGACGATGACAATGGCGCCGGGGGCTTGGGTTTTGATCGCCTCGGCGGTTGCGCGGATGACGCGGGTGTTGACCTCGATTAGATCAGCGCGGGTCATGCCGGGGGCGCGGGCGCGCCCTGCGGTGACAACGATGACGTCTGCTCCGGCCACAAGGCTTAGGTCTTGCCCGCCAGCGCAGCGCGCCTTTGAGCCGGTGATGCCGGTCGCGTGGTTGAGATCCATTGCAGTGGCGGCGGCGAGGCCGGGAGTTATGTCGATGAGGGTGATATCTTCGGCGATATCTGCCATGGCCGCGAGATGGGCGATGTTCGCGCCGACCCCGCCTGCCCCGACAAGTGCCAGTTTGGTGAGGCGGCGCGGTTTGGTGGATTTGGACGCGCGCGGGGTGACCCAGCGCGGGGAGCGGCGGTAGAGGCTGCGCCGCAGCGCCGTTGCGCCATCGGTTTCGGGATGAGCAGGTTTTTCAAGCGGGCCATCGACCAGCTTCATGCCGATCCGCGCCGCAGTTTCGCGTGCCACAGCCGTGATGATATCGCCGGGCAGCACCTCAAACACGTTGCGCCCGCGCCGCCGCGTATCTTCGATCAGCTCATGGCCTATGACGCGGCGTGCTTTGCTCATCAGAGGGCCACGCCCTCAACGGCCTCAATTGCTTTGACGGCGGCTTCCATGCCTTGGGCGACGGAGTTTTCGGAGCCCGAGAAGAACAGGCGGCCAAAGCGGCCTACGGCGCG
>CAZPXE010000723.1:0-1668 GCA_964590545.1 uncultured Rhodobacterales bacterium
AGCGTGGACAAGGTGTTGGCATAGGCGAAGTCTAGCAGCTTACCCGCATCCGGCCCCTGAATGTCGATCTTGCCCAGCGTGGACACATCGCAAACGCCAACGGCCTCGCGCACATGGCCTACCTCGCGGTCGCAGGATTGCCGCCATGTCTTTTCGCCTTTGCGGGGAAAATAGCTGGGGCGATACCACAGCCCGGCGGTGATCATTGGTGCGCCCATCTCGATACTTGCGGCGTGTGAGGTCGTAAACCGTTCTGGAGCAAAGCCTTTTTCCCGCGCCCCCGCGCCCAGCGCCGACAGGGCGACGGGGCTGTAGGGTGGGCGGAAGGTGGTCGTCCCCGTCTCCGGGATGCCGCGCCCGGTCGCATCGGCCAACAGTGCCAGCGCCTGCACGTTCGAGTTTTTGCCCTGATCCGTCGCCATCCCTTGCGTGGTGTAGCGCTTCATATGCTCGACCGAGCGGAAGTTTTCCTGCGCGGCCTGTTTGATGTCCTTGACCGACACATCGTTCTGGAAATCCAGCCACGCGCGCCCCTTGCCCGGCACTGCCCAGAGCGGTTTGAGGCGGTAGGGATCATCCTCTGCGTCGGGCAGATCAACCTTGGCGGTGAGGCCCAGCGCCTCTTCGGCGGCCTTCACGCCAGCGGCAAGGCACCCGGCGGTGGACATGATCCCGGCGCAGGCCCCGGCGGCGGTGAGGCCGGGGATCATGCCGGGTTTGGGGATAAACGACGCGATCTCTTCCGACCACTCGGGCCGCCCGTTCATATGGCATGTCATGTGCAGCGTCGGGTTCCACCCCCCTGAGACAGCGAGACAATCCACGGCCAGCCGTTCAGATGCGCCGCCCAGATCGACGGTGATCGATTCCAGTCCGTGCCGCCCCGAGGTATTTGTGACCATGCCGCCGCTGAGGAACATGGCATCACCGTCAAACGTTGCCTCGTCGCGGCTGTCGATCACGGCGGCGACATGCACGCCCGCGTCCATCAGATCGCGCGCCGTCTGATGCGCGCCGTCGTTATTGGCGAACACCGCGACCCGTTGGCCGGGGGCAACGCCGAAGCGGTTCACGTAACTCCGCACCGCGCCCGCCTGCATCACGCCGGGGCGGTCATTGTTGCGGAAAGCAATCCCCCGCTCCAACGCGCCTGCTGCGAGCACCGTTTTGCCCGCCGTGATCCGCCAGAACGTTTCAATCGGTGCGCCTTGCCCGCGCAGAGCGTTGTGGTGAGACACCCGCTCTAACGCGCCATAGATCCCGCCATCATAGGCCCCAGTGACCGTGGTGCGCGGCATCAGGCGCACATTGGGTAGCGCCTCAAGTTCGGCCAACATGCTATCCACCCAAGCCGGACCGGGCATGCCGCCCACCTCCGGCTGGTCCGACAGCAAACGCCCGCCCATCAGGCTGTCCTCATCAGCAAGGATCACATCCACCCCGGCACGGCCCGCTGCAAGCGCGGCCATCAACCCCGTTGGGCCCGCACCGATGACCAGCAGATCGCAATGGGCATAGGCTTTGTCGTAGAAATCCGTGTCCTTCTGACCCGACAGCGCGCCAAGGCCAGCCGCGTGGCGGATCACCGGCTCGTACAGCTTTTCCCAGAACGCGCGCGGCCACATGAAGGTCTTGTAGTAGAACCCCGCGCCCAGAAACGGCGCGGCC
>CAZPXE010000724.1:0-1666 GCA_964590545.1 uncultured Rhodobacterales bacterium
GGCTCTGACTACCGCGGTGGCGCTGATGGCGCGCGCATCCGTCTTGCGCCGCAGAAGGATTGGGAAGCCAATGATCCGGCTGAGCTGAGCAAAGTGCTCGGCGTGCTTGAAGGCATCCAATCGGCGTTCAACGCAGGCGGCAAGCACGTGTCGATGGCTGACCTGATCGTTCTGGGCGGCTCGGCAGCTGTCGAGGAAGCGGCGAAAGCGGCGGGCCACGACATCGCCGTTCCGTTCACATCGGGCCGTGGTGACGCGAGCGAAGAACAGACCGACGCCGACAGCTTCGCACCGCTGGAGCCGGAAGCCGACGGGTTCCGCAACTACCTCAAGCGCGCCTTCGCAATCCCGGCGGAGAAGATGCTGGTGGACCGCGCCCAACTGCTCGGCCTGACCGCGCCGGAAATGACCGCACTTGTCGGTGGCCTGCGCGTGCTGGGTGCGAATGCGGGCGGCTCGGCCCACGGTGTTCTGACCGACCGGGTTGGCACGCTGAGCACGGATTACTTCACCAACATCCTCGACATGGGCGTTGAATGGACGCCAGTGAACGAAGGTGAAGTCGAGTTCGAAGCCAAGGACCGCGCGACGGGCGAGACCAAGTGGAGCGCAACGCGCTGCGATCTGATCTTCGGCTCCAACTCGCAACTGCGGGCGATTGCCGAGGTCTACGGCCAGTCCGACGCCTCGGGCCGCTTCGCGAATGATTTCGTGAAGGCGTGGGTCAAGGTGATGAACGCGGACCGGTTTGACGTGTAAGCGTCAGGTTCGATCCTGAAAGATTGGCGCGTCCCGTTTGGGGCGCGCTTTTTCGTTGAGCTGCCCTGTTCTGTTTTAAGCATTGGAACATTTCAGCTTGGCATTTCGCGCAAAGTGGTTTGAGCTTGCCTGCATCGGCAGCAAGATCAGGCGCAACCCATGCAAATTACACCCCTCACTGGCAATCTGGGCGCTGAAATCCACGGCGCAGACCTGCGCGATCCGGCGCAGTTCGACGCGATCCGCGCAGCTTTCGTGGAACATTCCGTCATTACCCTGCGGGATCAGCAGATCAGTCCAGAAGACCATTTGGCCTTTGCCCGTCACTTCGGCGATGTAAACGTGAACCGGTTCTTCAAGGCGCTAGGCAGTCATCCAGAGATCGCGGTGGTGTTGAAAGAACCGGACCAGTCGCGCGCGATTGGCGAGCATTGGCATACCGATCACGCCTATGATGCCGAGCCCGCGATGGGCTCTATCCTGCACGCGATTGAAACGCCGCCCTATGGGGGTGATACGGTGTTTTGCTCGATGGCTGCGGCCTATGACGCGCTCTCAGACGGGTTCAAGGCGCTGATTGCGCCGCTCAAAGCGTGGCACAGCTCGCGCCATGTGTTCGGGGCCGTGCAATCGAATGCGGAGACGTTGAAGTCAGGCCGTGTCGGGAATGCCGAAGCGGCGACACAAGATGCGCTGCACCCGGTGGTGATCCGTCATCCACTGTCCGGGCGGGCGAGCCTTTATGTGAATCCCCAATTCACCACCCAGATTGATGGGCTGTCAGAAACGGAATCTGCGGCGATTCTCGAATTTCTTTATGTCCATTGTCAGCGGCCCGAGTTTCAATGCCGTGTGCGGTGGCGGGCAGGGGATGTGACCATGTGGGACAACCGCGCGACATGGCACA
>CAZPXE010000725.1:0-1658 GCA_964590545.1 uncultured Rhodobacterales bacterium
CTCGGCACGGAAATCAAGGCCGAAGGCCGCCATGCCAAAGCCAGACCGCCCGCATGGGCTGGCTTTTTGGTTGAGGTAAGCGCTCCTTTCATTCTGCGCGCCAAGATAGCTGCCATAAATCGAGTCGGAGCGAATGTTTCACGCGCCGCCCCGCGGTCTTGCTTTGGCGCGGCTTGCCGTTTCGCAAATGCTGGCTCAAGGCCATGATTGCGTGGCCCGGCATCACAGGGTGGCTATGACGCCCACTTGATCGAGCACCCGACCGATGGCACTTGCGCCTCTGGCCCCTTTCCCGTGTCCGCCACCAGCCGCATGGCATCGACCAATTCGCGCACCCGGTCATCAGGCATCGGCTCAAGCCGCCCGGCATCGAGACGTCCGCGATAGTGCAGACCAAGCTCGGCGTTGAAGCCGAAGAAATCTGGCGTGCACACGGCGTCATAGGCGCGGGCGACGGATTGGTCTGCATCGTGCAGGTAGGGGAATGGGAAGCGCATATCTTCGGCCAACGCGGCCATGTTTTCGAAATTGTCGGCAGGGTAGGCAATGGGATCATTGGAACAGATCGCGGCGACGCCAATGCCCATCTCTTGGACCGCGCGGCAGTCTTCAATGAGCCGCCCAAGGATGGCTTTGACGAAGGGGCAGTGATTGCAGATGAACATGATCAGAAGGCCCCGCTCTCCCTTCAACGACGACAGGCTGTGGATCGCGCCATCCGTTCCGGGCAGCGTGAAATCCGGCGCGGGCCAGTCGAAATTGCAAACAGGTGGGGTCAGGGCGGCCATAAAGTGCTCCGTTACAGGGTCGCGGTCAGACTGACATATTTTTGACGCTCATGTCATCGCTTGTGTGTGGCATTTCGTGGGGCGCTCGACATATCAGACGGTATGGAATTTGTATTTGCATATCTCGCTGGTCTGCTGACCCTGATTAACCCTTGCGTGCTTCCGGTGCTGCCGATTGTGCTGGTCTCGTCACTGAACGCGTCCCGGATGGGTCCGGTGGCGCTGGCGGCGGGGATGAGCACCTCTTTCGTGGTGTTCGGTGTGTTGGTGACGGCCTTTGGCGGCGCGATCGGGCTGGATCAGGATACGCTGGGCCAGATTGGCGCGGCGATCATGGTCGCCTTTGGCGCGGTGCTGCTGGTGCCGCAGCTGGCGGGTCGGTTTGAACTGGCGACAGCGGGTGTTGCGGGCCGTGCGGATGGGGCAATGACTGGTATCGGCAACACTGGGCTGCGCAGCCAGTATCTAGGCGGGTTGCTGCTGGGCACGGTGTGGTCGCCTTGCATCGGGCCGACGCTGGGCGGAGCGATTGCGCTGGCGAGCCAAGGAGAGAACCTTGGCTATGTGACGCTGATCATGGTGGCCTTCGCGTTGGGTGTTTCGACCATCATTCTGGGGCTGGGCCTTGGGGCGCGCGAAGCGATCCGCGCACGGGCCACAAGTCTGCGCGGACTGGCGGCGAAATCCAAGCCGATCCTTGGCGTGACCTTTGTGGCGGTGGGGCTGATGCTGCTGTTCCGCGTGCATCATATGATCGAGGCCTGGGCGCTGGATGTGCTACCCGCCTGGCTGATTGATCTTTCTGTTTCTGTGTAACCTTCTGAATAACTGACAAGGAGACTAACCATGCATCGTCGTATTTTCCTCGCC
>CAZPXE010000726.1:0-1648 GCA_964590545.1 uncultured Rhodobacterales bacterium
GTTTTCAGCCCTTCGAACATCAGCACGAAATAGCAGGCAAACAGCCCACCCAGCACCAGATAGCGCCACGGCGCGCGCGCCGCCTCGCGCGGCAGGCCGGTGGTCGCGAGCGCAGCCACACCAATCAGCACCGCGGCGATCCAGAAGCGCACGGCATTCAGCGCGGTCGGGGCAATCTCATTCGCGGCCATGGAGCCGAGCGAGAAGGACCCCGCCACCAGCGCCGAAAAGGCCAGCATCGCCGCATGGCCACGCAGTTCCATGCTACGCCCAGAGGGGCTTTCAGCTATTCGGTCCAGCTTTTCGCCTCGGTCTTCAGGTGGGTCAGGAAGGCTTGCACCTTGGTGGTGCGGTGCAGATCCACATGGGTGACAAGCCAAAGAGGGGCGGACCATTCGTCAAGGCTTGGGATGATCTCGACCAGATCGGAGTCTTTTTGCCCTTCGATTGAAGACATGAAGCCAATCCCGGCCCCGGCTTTGATCGCAGCTTCCATCGACCAGGTGTCGACACTGCGGAAGCGGATTGCGTCTTCAGGCACCCGCGCCCGCAGCCATTTGTTAAACGGCGCGCGGTTTTGGGCGTTGTCGTGGCAGACGAAGATGTGCTGGTCGAACTCCGCTTCAGTCTCGGGTTTTCCAAACCGCTCCACATAGTCGCGGGATGCGTAGAGGCCCACGCAGAGTCTGAAGAAGGGCTGCACAACATTGTCCGGCTGTTCTGGCGGGCTGCCCGCGCGGATGGCCACATGCGCCTCGCCATATTCCAGCCGGAACAGGCGATCGCCAGTCAGGTAGCGGATAACGACATCGGGGTATTCCAGCTGAAAACTGCGCAAGATCGGCGCGATCAGCGGCGAGAGGGAGACGACCGAAGTGATCACCAATTCCCCTGACACATCCGCGCCGCGCCCTTTGATGCGGCCTGCCAGTTGGGCGAATTGCTCATCCGTGGTTTGTGCGACGCGCAACAGGTCTTGCCCGGCCTCGGTCGGCGTGTAGCCGCGGGCATGGCGCTGGAACAGTTTGACGCCCAGCCGCCCCTCAAGCGCGTCGATATGGCGGATCACAGTGGCATGGTGGACCCCAAGGATTTCTGCCGCACCACTGACGGTGCCAAGCCGGGCCACCTGAAACGCGGTTCGGATTTCATCCCAATTGTCCACGCGGCGCCCCTTCTGTGCAAATTCCCACAAGTCATGTTGAGAATGCGGAATTGTGTTTGTTTTTGCAATGGCCAAGTTGAAGCGCACCACCACTCATGAACACATCGCCCAAAGGACATGCACCATGACAAAGAAGATACTGCATATCGACAGTTCCGCCCGCCGCACAGGCTCGGTGACCCGCGACCTGACAGCGCAAATCGTCGCCAAACTGGGCGGGGAGGTGAAAGTGCGCGATCTGGCGAAGCCCTTGCCATTGCTGAGCGACGACTGGTTGCAGGCCAATTGGACGGATGCCGACAGCCGGACCGAAGACCAAACAGAGCTATTGGCGCAATCCGACGCGTTGATTGGCGAATTGCAAGCTGCGGACACCATCGTCATCGGTGCGCCGGTTTACAATTTCGGCGTGCCTGCGGCGTTGAAAGCGTGGATCGACCTGATCGCGCGGTCCGGGCTGACGTTCCAATACACCGAAACGGG
>CAZPXE010000727.1:0-1643 GCA_964590545.1 uncultured Rhodobacterales bacterium
TGGAGGACCTTCCCCCCGTCGTGCGCGACCGCCACATGATCGTGCGGGTGCAGAACCATCTGGTGCGCGATGTGACACAAGTGAGCCAAGCGGCGAAACTGGAAGACGCACAGATCGTTGATGCCCGCGCCGCTGCCCGGTTCCGGGGCGATGCGCCCGAGCCGCGCGAGGGGCTGCGCGCGGGCCACATCCCCGGCTCTCGCAGCGTGCCCTTCACGACGCTTTTGAATGACGACCTGACGATGAAAGACGAAGCGGGCCTGCGCGCCGCCTTCGCTGCGGGCGGTGTGGACCTTGCCCGCCCCATCATCACGACCTGCGGCTCTGGCGTGACGGCCGCCGTTCTGGCGCTCGGTCTTGAGCGTCTGGGCCATTCAAGCTGGTCCCTCTATGACGGCAGCTGGACCGAATGGGGCCAGTTCGCCACCCTTCCCATCGCAACCGGAGACGCGTAATGTTCGAGACCCTGCAAGCGCAACCTGCCGATAAAATTCTGGCCCTGATGGCCGCCTTCCGCGAGGACCCGCGCGACACGAAGGTCGATCTGGGGGTTGGCGTGTATAAGGACGCCGAGGGCCGCACGCCCGTCATGCGCGCGATCAAGGCCGCCGAGCGGCGCTTGGTCGAAGAACAAGACAGCAAAGCCTATACCGGCCTTGCGGGCGATCCGGCCTTCGCGGATGCGATGATCTCGCTGGTGCTCGGCGATGCGGTGCCGCGCGGTGCGGTCTCTGCTGTGGCGACCCCCGGCGGGACAGGCGCGTGCCGTCAGGCGTTCGAACTGCTGAAAATGGCCAAACCCGGCGGGCGCGTCTTCGTGTCGGACCCCACATGGCCGAACCACCTGTCGATCCTGAAATATCTCGGCATGGAAGTGGTGATGTATCGCTATTTCGATCCCGAAACGCGCGGCGTGTCCTTTGACGCAATGCTCGAAGATATCGGCGCGGCGCGGCCCGGCGATGTGGTGCTGCTGCATGGCTGCTGCCACAACCCCACGGGCGCGAACCTGAACGGGGCCGAGTGGGACGCGGTCATTGCCAGCCTGCAAAAGACCGGCGCGACCCCGATGATCGACATTGCCTATCAAGGCTTTGGCGACGGGCTGGAAGCGGACGCCGCCGGCACCCGCAAACTCGCCGCCGCCTTGCCCGAAGTGCTGATTGCCGCCTCATGTTCCAAGAATTTCGGTGTCTATCGTGAGCGGACCGGCATCCTGATGCTGATTGCGCAGGACGAAGGCGCGAAGGCGCTGAACCAAGGCACGCTCGCGTTTCTCAACCGCCAGAACTACTCCTTCCCGCCCGATCACGGCGCGCGGGCGGTGACGATGGTGCTGACGGACGCGGAACTCCGCGCCGACTGGTCGCAGGAATTGGAGGCGATCCGCCTCTCGATGCTGGATCTGCGCAGCCAATTGGCGGGTGAGTTGCAGCGGCTCTCCGGCTCGGACCGGTTCGGCTTTCTGGCCCAGCATCGCGGCATGTTCTCGCGCCTCGGCGCCAGCCCGGAACTGGTGGAAGTGCTGCGTAAAGAGCATGCGATTTACATGGTGGGCGACAGCCGTATGAATATCGCCGGGCTGAACGCGCAGACGATCCCGGTGCTGGCCAAGGCAATTGTCGACGTCGGTGTGTAAACGG
>CAZPXE010000728.1:0-1639 GCA_964590545.1 uncultured Rhodobacterales bacterium
GCGGAAATACCTCGTTGCCGAACCCCTCGACCATCCGTTTCGGCATCACGGCGACAGGTGCAGTCAAACTCCACCAAGGCGCGACGGATATCGGCCAAGGCTCCAACACCGTCATCACCCAAATCGCCGCCGACGCGCTGGGCATTGGGTTGGAGCAGATCGAATTGGTCGGCTCCGACACCGCGATCACTCCCGATTGCGGCAAAACGTCTGCGTCGCGCCAGACCTATGTGACTGGCAAGGCCGCCGAACTGGCTGGGCAGGCGTTGAAGGCAGAAGCCCTACGCTTGACCAACCTTGCCGACGCTGATCACATCTCAGTCGCGGGCGCGATCCTGACTGTCACCCAAGACACCGAACAACGTCAAATCGACCTCTCCAAACTCACTCCCAACGCACATGGCTATGTCCTGATGGCCGAAGAAACCTATGACCCGCCGACCACCGCGCTGGATGAGAACGGCCAAGGCACGCCCTACGCGGTCTACGGTTACGGCGCGCAGATGGCGGAGGTGGAGGTCGATCTGGCCCTCGGCACCACCAAGGTCCGCCGCATCACCGCCGCCCACGATCTGGGCCGTGTGATCAACCCGATCCTCGCAACAGGCCAAATCGAAGGCGGTATCGCGCAGGGCCTCGGCCTTGCGCTTATGGAAGAATTCCTGCCGGGCCGAACTGAGAACCTGCATGATTACCTGATCCCTACCATCGGCGACATGCCGGAAATCACCTCGATCCTCATCGAAAAGCCCGATCCAGAAGGGCCAATGGGCGCGAAGGGACTGGGCGAACATGTGCTGATCCCCACCGCCCCCGCGATCCTCAACGCAATCCGGCATGCGAGCGGGGCGGAACTCACCAAGGTCCCCGCGCTCCCCCACCGCGTCAAAGCGGCGATAGAGGCGGCGAAAGGCGGCGGGGCCGCGCCCCGCGTCAGGAAAGGTCCGGCGGCATGAGCGAGACACCAGAGAAAATCCGCTGCGACGCCTGTCCGGTCATGTGCTACATCGCCGAAGGCAAAATCGGCGCTTGCGACCGCTATGCCAATGAAGGTGGCAAGATCATCCGCTGCGATCCGCTCACCATCCTTGACCGCCGGGTGGCCAAGGGGGACGACGTGACCCCCTTCCTCGCCGCCGATTGGGACGGGCGCACGGCGTCGGGCAACGATGTGGCCGTCACTGCCATCGGCGCAGGCACGACCTATCCCGATTACAAACCCGCCCCCTTCATTGTCTCCCGAGAGATGGAGGGCGTGGATTTCGTTACCGTCGTCACCGAAGCCATCTTCTCATACTGCGGGGTGAAGGTGAAAATCGACACGGACCGGCATTTGGGCGCGGAAGGCTCCGTCGTGCGGTTCGACGGCGAGGCTTGCGGGCATGTGATGACTTCCGAATACGGCTCGCAAATGCTCAGCCTCGGCGGGGTAGATCACCTGACGGGTGGCTCAAAGGCCGAAGGGCGCAAGACTTGCGCCGCGCTTCTGGCCCTGTGCAACAAGGAAGCGGTGGAACTGACCATCGACGGCGGCTCGAATGTCGTGGTGCAGGCGGGAGAGGCCCCCATCGTAGACGGCGTGCGCGAAGAGCGGATGCGGGTCGGCTGCGGGTCGGCCACCATCGGCATGTTCGCAAGC
>CAZPXE010000729.1:0-1638 GCA_964590545.1 uncultured Rhodobacterales bacterium
ATAGATGAAGGCTGGCGCGCCCGGCCCACCGTTAAGATACTTATACGTGCAGCCGACTGCGAAATCCGCGCCCGCCCCGGCCAGATCAACCGGAACTGCGCCCGCCGAATGGGCCAGATCCCACATCGCAATCGCGCCCGCCGCATGGGCCATCTCGGTCAGTGCGGCCATGTCATGCATCCGGCCCGTGCGGTAATCCACCTGCGTCAGCATCATAACCGCGACGTTGTCATCCAAGTGATCCGCCACATCTTCCGGCGCAACCACCTTCAACTCCAGCCCCCGGCCCAGCGCCTTGATCAGCCCTTCGGCCATGTACAAATCAGTCGGGAAATTGCCGCTGTCTGACAGGATCACCTTGCGATCCGGGCGCATGTTCAGCGCTGCCGACAGGGCCTGAAACACCTTGATCGACAGCGTATCGCCCAGCGCAACGGTCCCGGGCGCGGCTCCGATAAGCTTGCCAATCCGATCGCCCAGCCGCATCGGCTGTTCCATCCATCCGGCGGCGTTCCAGCCACGAATGAGCATCTCTCCCCACTCATCACGCGCGGTTTGCGCCAGCCGTGCCTGCGCCGCCACAGGCAAAGGCCCCAAAGAGTTCCCATCCAGATAGATCACCCCATCCGGCAAGATAAAATCACTGCGTTTCATCCGATCCTCACACGCTTTCGCCACCGCTCCGGGCGGCATTGACTTTGAATGTTAAGGAGAAAGCACCGCCGCGTCCCCCTCATGTCAGGCCGCGAACACGTGAATCACGTCACGCTCGGTTGCACAGGTTGGCTATCAAGTCAGGGTTAAGATTTCAACCGCCGACAAGGCATTTGGTAAGTGCTGAATCCGGCTTTTTCAGCCCCTCAATCACCGAGAAATGGTTGTGAACGGAATCGACAAAGGCCGAGACCTTCACATCAAACCCCTGCCACGCCGTACTCAAGAGCTCCGCCTGCCGCACAAATTCCGGCCGCTCACCGCCGCCAACCCATGCGGTCAGCGAAACGCCCGTGCGCGGCTCCAACAACGCCGCACTTTCGGCGCGCGCTTCCGCCAAATCGAGGCCCAGCGTCTCGTTCATCTGCGTGCGCATCAGCGGGCGCAAGTCATGCAAACCGCTGATCGACACGATATGCTCGACCCGCTCGGCGCAGCCAAGCGTTACATCCGTGCACGCCAGCCGCGAGACCAGATGCCCGCCCGCCGAATGGCCAGACAGACGCACCGGACCTGCCACACGCTGAGCCGCGCAGTCGATGGCGGCGCGGATTTCCTGCGTGATCTCGGCGATCCGCGCCTGAGGCGTCAGCGTGTAGCCCGGCAGCGCAACCGCCCAACCCGCCGCGCGCGCGCCTTCCGCGAACTGCGTCCAGTCGGACTTGTAAAGCCGCATCCAATAGCCGCCATGCACAAACACGGCGAGGCCCTTTGGCGTACCCTCCGGCCAGACGATATCCAGTTTCTGCCGCGCGCCATCCCCGTAAGGAATATCCTCCTCGACCGAGACGGAGGCGCGATAGGCCATCGCCTCCTCCGCCCAATGCGCGGGCAGCGCACCCGAGCCGGGGATATGGGCCATATTGGCGTAGGCATCATCCCAATCGCGCATTCCTACCCCGCCTTATATTGCGGGCAAGAGGC
>CAZPXE010000730.1:0-1637 GCA_964590545.1 uncultured Rhodobacterales bacterium
TTCGGTGAGCAGATCGAACGCGGAGTTAATCTCGGCAAGGCGCGCATTCGCTGCAACGGGATCGGTCTTGGCAAGGTCCGGGTGATAGGTGCGAACCAGCGCCCGCCATGCCTTGCGCACCGTTGCAGCATCGCTGCCGGGCTTGATCCCAAGAAGCTTGAACGCGTCTTTCTCGTGTTGCTGCAACATGTCAGATACTCGCTAAATCGTGACGTGACCGGTTAGGCATTCGCTCTATTCAAATACGACATAACTTTGTCGAAACATTGTGAGAAGCCACATTCTAAACAGAAAGTTAACGCAGTATGGCAGGGTTAATGCGCGCCGTTACCCTGGACGGAGGACCTCCGATGCAGACTTCAGATTTCTACGATGCAGTGCCACGCAAACCTGATTTTTCGTCTCTATCTCAGGCAGATAGCTATACACCGCTCCCGGATGACTGGGTGTTGGGAACGGCTGATATCGTTGGCTCGACTCAAGCAGTGGCTGAGGGGCGGTATAAAACCGTCAACATGGTCGGGGCCGCCGTAATTTCGGCACAAATCAACGCCCATGCGGGCGAAGCTTTTCCATTCGTCTTTGGCGGAGACGGGGCCGCCTTTGCGGTGCCGCCCGAGTGGAAGGACCGTGCTGAGGCGGCTTTGGCGGCGGTTCAAGTCTGGGCCAAGGCTGAGTTTGGGATGGGGTTGCGCGCGGCGATGGTGCCGGTCGCTGATATTCGCGCAGCCGGGCGCGATGTGACCGTGGCACGGTTTCAGGCCAGCCCGGGGGTGGATTATGCGATGTTCGCCGGCGGCGGCGTGTCGTGGGCGGAGGCCGAGATGAAGGCTGGCCGCCATGCGGTGCCGCGCGCCGTGCCGGGAACGCAGCCGGACCTGACGGGCCTGTCCTGCCGGTGGAGCCATATGCCCAGCCAGTACGGTATAATTCTGTCGCTGGTCATCGCGCCCACGGCGGGCGCGCCGGGGCCTGAGTTTGCGGATTTGGCGGAGAAGGTGACGGCGATTGCGGCGGAGTTGGATCGCTTTGGCACGCCCTCACCTGCCGAAGGACCGGGGGCGAATTGGCCACCTGCGGGGATTGATCTGGACGTCAAAGCGATGGGCGGGCCGCCCAATATTGCGCGGCGCAAGGTGATGTTTGAAAGTCTGCTGGCGTGGGTTCTGATCAAGACGGGGATCACGATTGGTGGGTTCAACGGGCGAAGATATCGCCGCGATGTGGGCGCGAACGCGGATTTTCGCAAGTTTGAGGATGGGCTGAAGATGACCCTCGATTGCGACCCGGCGCATGAGCAGCGACTTCTGAAAGTGCTGGATGATGGGGTCGCGCGCGGGGTGATCCAATATGGTGTGCATCGGCAGGATGAGGCGATGATGACCTGCATCGTGCCGTCCGCGCTGGCCGACGACCATGTGCATTTCGTGGATGGGGCCGCTGGGGGCTATACGGCGGCGGCGGCGGCTTTGAAGGGTTGATCTTGGCCCTCGCGGCTCTGTCCGAGTTGACACAGCCGCGATAAACTCGGGCAAACTAGGGTCGGAGCACCCACCCCCGATCCAGCGCTGGGTACAGCTTCGGTTAGCCCTTCCACTTCGCTGCGGTGGCGCGGGCGGTTTGGGCGAGCATCAGCA
>CAZPXE010000731.1:0-1624 GCA_964590545.1 uncultured Rhodobacterales bacterium
GCTTGTGCCTCCAGTCCCAAAGATTGCCCAAAGACGCTCTGTGTGGCCCGGTTGGCAGTCGCGCCAGCGGTGAACCGAAACGGTTGTTAGCGCCGCGACGCCCCGGTAAATCTGAGCTAGGTCGGCACAATTCCCAGATTTTTCGGCCTTTTTCTGCGGATATCCGCAGGGCACGCGAACCGCCTCTGCGCAAACCCGCGCCGCCTTAGCTCGCCCTTGGCAGCCCGGCATCCCTGCGCTAGCTTCCGGCCCAAGCGCCACTCGCAAGGGGGCGCAAATAGGGAGAAGTATCTATGAACAAACTCGCACTCGGTGCCGTTGTCGGCACCATGTCCTTTGCCTTTGCTGCTGAAGCGATGGCGACCGAATGGAACGTGTCTGTCTGGGGCAAGCGCCGGGCTTTCACCGAACATGTTGAAAAGCTCGCTGAACTGGTCTCCGAAAAGACCAATGGCGAATTCACCATGAACGTGTCTTATGGCGGTCTGTCGAAAAACCGTGAGAACCTCGATGGCATCTCCATCGGCGCGTTCGAGATGGCGCAGTTCTGTGCGGGCTATCACCGCGACAAGAACCGTGTGATCACCGTGCTCGAACTGCCCTTCCTCGGGGTTGAGAACCTTGAGCAGGAAGTGGCCGTCTCTTCCGCTGTTTACAGCCACCCGGCCGCTGCCGAAGAAATGGCGCAATGGTCCGCAAAGCTGCTGATGACCTCGCCCATGCCGCAATACAACCTCGTCGGCACAGGCGCGCCGCGCGCCACGCTGGCTGACTTCGAAGGCATGCGCGTGCGCGCCACAGGCGGCATCGGCCAAGCCTTCAAATCCGTGGGCGGCGTGCCGACCTCGGTGACTGCGACCGAAGCCTATCAGGCGATGGAAGGTGGCCTTGTGGACACCGTGGCGTTTGCCCAGCACGCGCACCTGTCCTTTGGCACGATCAACCAAGCCGATTGGTGGACCGCGAACCTCAACCCCGGCACAGTGAACTGCCCGGTGGTGGTGAATATCGACGCTTACGACTCGCTCTCCGATGAGCACAAAGCGGCCCTCGATAGCTCCGTTCCCGAAGCGCTGGATCACTACCTCGCGAACTATGCGAGCCTGCTGGAGCGTTGGGACAGCGTTCTGGAAGAAAAAGGCGTGAAGAAGGTTGAAATCGATGACGCCGTGATCGCCGAATTCCGCACCAAAGCGGCAGACCCGATCCGCGATGCGTGGATCAAGGACATGGAAGCGCAGGGCCTGCCAGGTCAAGAGCTCTATGATCTGGTCGTCAAGACTCTCGCCGACGCCAAAGGCGGCAGCTAAGGCTTCGGGTGTCGCGGGTGGGCAGATTGCCCACCCTACGCGGCGCAAAAGACCCGCAAGGTGGGCAGATTGCCCACCCTACGTGGCGCGGAAAACCTGTAAGGTGGGCAATTTGCCCACCATCCACATCGCCAAACGCAAATAGGGTGGGCAATTTGCCCACCCTTTTCCTAACACGGGGGACATAACATGGCCGGCTCAGCCGCCGTGCTGGAAGATTCCAGCCTGCTCAGCAAACTCGACCGGGGCCTACGCCCCATCGAACAATTCTGCGCCTATCTATCGGGCTTCGCGATCTTCTCGCTGATGTTCCT
>CAZPXE010000732.1:0-1620 GCA_964590545.1 uncultured Rhodobacterales bacterium
CCATCCACCGAAATGCGTGCAACGTGCCGCTCACGGCGCTGCCGGGGAGCTCCAAGTCTGCGGCACAGCAGCAGATGGCGGGATAGGTTACGCAAATTCTTAGGGAGGAAATTCATTCACAATCAGCTGCTTAAACCACAAACCTCAAGTGCCGCAGAAACCATCACGCCTGACATCCGCGCGCAAACAATCCGCACCCAGCACCACCGCTTGACGCTTCGCTTGGCAAGATAAACTCCGGGGGAGTCACTGAAAGTGACGGGGGCAGCGCCCCCAAACGCCTCGACCTAATCCTACGCTCAGGCCGAGCGCAACGCGCCCGGCCGCTCACCGGCGGCCCAAGCCCGCGCGGCATCGCCCAGCGCTTCGAACAGCTTGCGCGAGACGGGATCAATCCCCGCCTGCCATTCCGGGTGCCATTGCACCGACAGCGCAAGGCCGGGCGCGCCATCGACATAAATCGCTTCGGGCGTGCCATCGGGGGCCACACCATCAATCACAATGCGATTGCCCGGCTCTTTGATCCCCTGCCCGTGCAGCGTGTTGGTCATCACCTCGCGCGCGCCCATCATGCGATGGAACGGACCGCCTTCGGTGAATTCGACCGCATGGCGCAGCTCAAACTTTTCTTCCAGCGTGCCATCGGGGGGCATGCGGTGGTTCATCCGGCCCGGCAGGTCGCGGATTTCGGGGTAAAGCGAGCCGCCCATGGCCACATTTACCTCTTGAAAGCCACGGCAGATGCCAAGAAAGGGCTGCCCGCGCTCAACGAGCGTGCGGATCAGTGGCAGTGCGACGCGGTCGCGTTCGCGGTCGAAGGTGCCGTGGGCTTCGGTTTCCTCCTCGCCGTACTCCTCGGGATGCACATTGGGCCGCCCGCCAGTGAAGACGAATCCATCGAAGCAATCACAAAGTTCCTCGACACTCACCAGTTTGGGATCAGACGGGATCAGCAGCGGCATGCAATCACACACCTGTGCAACGGCCTCCGAGTTCATCGCCCCGCCGGCATGGGCCGGGTACTGATCATTAATCAGGTACAAATTGCCGATGATCCCGATCCGGGGACGGTATGATGCGCGCGCCATGGTGCCCTCTTTCGCCACGTTTCTACGATACATAGAGCGCGCTCAATAAAACGTTAAGGCCCTGCCTGTGCGGCAAGGCCCTGCATTTTCGCACATGCCTGTAATTGAGGCATTAGACCGGTCAGATTTCGCCCGTCAGCCCGGCCCCCTCGATCCCGGCCATCGCCGCAATCGCGTCATTGTCCGACGTATCGCCCGTGACCCCTACGGCCCCGATCACCGCGCCCTTCTTGTCCCGCAGCAGCACACCGCCCGGCACTGGCACCACTTGGCCGCCAAAAACGCCATTCGCTGCGGCCATGAAATACGCCTGCGCTTCCGCCCGCGCCATCTGCGCCGTGCCCGCCATGCCCAGCATAACCGAGCCATAGGCCTTGCCATGCGCAATCGCGAAGCGGCCCGGCGAGGCGCCATCGCTGCGCTCAAAAGCAATCACATGCCCGCCCGCATCCAAAACCACGACGGACAGCGGTTTCATCTCCGCCTCCTCGCCCTTTTCCAACGCCTTGCGGATCACCGTCCGCGCTTTTCT
>CAZPXE010000733.1:0-1618 GCA_964590545.1 uncultured Rhodobacterales bacterium
CCACCAACCGCTTAGGCGCTGTTAACCATCCATGGGCTAGGGTCTGGCCGAGTCAATCCGCTTTGGACCTGCCCATGCCGTACCTACCTGCCAATCGCCCAACTGCGCGCCACGCGCCTGCGTTCATCTGTGTCGGATCGCAAAAGGCTGGCACAGACTGGGTCTATGACCAATTTGGCGCGCATCGCGGGTTCTGGCAGCCACCTATCAAGGAAATCAGATACTTACACCGGGGCGTGCGTCCCCCATTGCGGGCCGAGGCAGAGCGAAAATTACATTGGATGAGCATTGATCACGCCAAAGGTAAGGGGGATTACACGCATGAAATCAGCTTCCTGATGCGCCTTTTGAACGGGCCCGAATGGACCGGGATGGACCGCCTTTATCCTTATTTCAGCCTGTTCGAAAACCGACCACGCCCCAGTTTCGACTGCTCTCCGCAATATGCACATCTAAGCGCGCGTCAGATTGCGTCCTATGCAAGCCAGATGCCCGCAACCAAGTTCTTTTTGTTCCTTCGCGACCCGGCGGACCGGCTTTGGAGCCAGCGTTTGATGCATGAACGTCTCGGTCGCCGGATCGGCAGCCAATTCGATGACACGGACCTCACCGCTTGGGCGCGCTTTGCGACCCATCCCGGCGTAACAGCCCTCTCAAACCAATCTGCCATTGTGGCGCGTTGGGCAAAACTGCTCCCGCCTGAGCGGTTTCGGGCGTTCTTCTTCGATGACTTATGCCGTGATCCCAACGGCTTCCGAGACGATCTTTGTACATTTCTGGACGCAGATCCGCTTGGTTTCACCACGCCCGCCAATGCAAACCGAAAATCCGCGCAACAGGGCAAACGCCCGCCGCCAGAGCCAATCAAAGACTGGATGGCGCGTTATTTTGAGGGCGAGTACCGCGCCCTTGCCAAGCGCGTCGGTGGTCCCGCTTCCGATTGGGCCGCCCGCAATGATGAACGCCTGCGAGGTCAGCGCACCGATGTGGCAGTTGGGAATGCAGCGTAAACTTCACCCAATACATTTACTTGCGTGTATAGACATTTGACATTTGGTAATTTTTCTTAGGGCCTGACACCTTCCAAGCACTTCGAAACATGGGCCAGCCAGTGAAATCGTACCGTACGCGATACGTGTCCGGATCACACAGATGTACGCTTTGCGCGCCCGCCGTATCGACGCTGTGAAAGAACCGCCCATCCTCGAAAAACACCTCAAGCGGCGCGCGCCACAGATATCGCCGTTCCGCCTGCATCACCGGGTGCCCCGGCAGGATCAACTGACCAGTCTCGTGATAGGTCAGCCCATCGCCCTCCTCGCGCCACACCGCCGAGCCTTCGAACCGCGCCTCGGGTTGGTTCGCCTGCCGGATCACTCGGGACAGATTCCAAGGCCCTGTAAAGTCGGCAAGTTTCAACTCAGTCGGCATAGACGCCTTCGCTCACATCCCCCGCGCTGCTCCCAACAAATCGCAATCGATCGCCCGACCGCTCCATGTCATAGCAAGCCCACAGGTCCGAAGGCGGCCATGAACTGCAATATTGATCGCCGCGCACCGACCAATACCCCCAGCTATCTTCTCCCGCATTGTATAGCGTTCGGCCCGAGACGCGGAA
>CAZPXE010000734.1:0-1617 GCA_964590545.1 uncultured Rhodobacterales bacterium
TGACCTTGAATGCCTCGCGGCTGACAAGGAAGTAGCCGGTGCTGAGGATGTCCATATTCTTGTTCCACAGATCAAGGGTGGTGTCTTCAACCGGGGCAGAGGATGCAATCCCTGCGTTAGAGACGAGGATATCGATCCCGCCAAATTCAACGGCGAGGTCGGCGTAGGCCGAGGTCACGGCGGTCTCGTCGGTGACGTTCATGTTGACCTGCCGGACAACATCAGCCCCAAAACGGGATTTGAGATTGTCCAACGTTGAGGCCAGTGCTTCGTCGTTTATGTCGGCCAGCATCACACAGGCCCCTTCGCGCAGGTAGCGTTCGGCGGTGGCCGACCCGATGCCTCCCGCGCCGCCAGTCACCAGTGCCACACGGCCGGCCAGTGCTTTGGGTTTGGGCATGCGCTGCAACTTGGCCTCTTCGAGAAGCCAGTATTCAATGTCGAAGGCCTCTTGCTCGGGTAGGCCCTGATATTCGCTGACCGCAGACGCGCCGCGCATCACATTGATCGCGTTGACATAGAATTCACCACTGATCCGCGCTGTCGCCTTGTCCTTGGCAAAGGTGATCATGCCCACGCCGGGCACCAGATAAACCACAGCATTGGGATCACGCAGGGCCGGGCTGTTATCGTGCTTGCAGCGCTCGTAGTAGGCAGCATAGTCGTCGCGGTAATCGGCAATCTGCTGGGGCAATCCTTCAAGGACCGCGTCGATGTTGTTCTTTGCGGGATCAAAATCGACCACGAGGGGGCGGATTTTAGTGCGCAGGAAATGGTCGGGGCACGATGTGCCCAAGGACGCCAAAGGCTCCATGCCTTTGGCATTTACGAATTCCAGCACCGCATCGCTGTCGTTGAAATGGCCAACCATATTCTGATTGCCGCTGACAAAACCACGGATCGCAGGCATCAAGCGGGCGGCAACCGCGCGGCGGGAAGCGGCGTCGAGGCTTTCGTGCTTTGCACCGCCAAATGCGGGTTTATCGCCGGTTTCAGCGACCAGCCATTCGGTGGCCACGTTGATCACGTCAATTGTTTTGTCGTAGCACTCCTTCGCGGTATTGCCCCACGTGAACAACCCGTGGCTTGCAAGAACAACACCATCGGCATCCGGATTCTCAAGGCAGAACTCTTCCAGCCACAAGCCCAATTCGTACCCCGGCTTTTTCCAAGGCAACCAACCGATCCGGTCACCAAACACCTTCTTCGTCAACTCTTCCGAATTCTTGGATGCCGCGATCGCAATAATCGCATCCGCATGAACGTGATCCACATGGGTGCGCGGCACATAAGCGTGCAAGGGGGTATCAATTGAGGCCGCGCGCGGGTTCAGATTGAACGTACAATGGGGCAAATAGCCCACCATTTCGTCCTCAAACTCAACCCCTCGATAGAGCCCCTTCAGGGCACGTAACTTGTCCATATACAGCGTCGAAAAGCCATCCATCTTGATCGACCCGATGTCACCACCCGATCCTTTGACCCACAAAACCTCAGCTTCGACTCCTGTCAGAGGGTCCGTTTCCATCACTTTGGCGGATGTGTTTCCGCCACCGTAATTCGTCACCCGCTTGTCCGAACCAAGGATGTTGGAGCGGTAGAGCAGCAATTCCGATT
>CAZPXE010000735.1:0-1608 GCA_964590545.1 uncultured Rhodobacterales bacterium
CAGGCGCAAGCCGAGCGGATCGTTGCTTCGGCCAAGGAAGACGCGCAGCAAGCGGCGGTCGATGCCAAAGCAGAATTGGAGCGCTCAATCGCGCGCCGGATGCAAGCGGCAGAAGAGCAAATCGCGTCAGCAGAAGCCTCTGCCGTGTCAGAGGTGCGGAACCAAGCGATTTCGGTGGCAATCGAAGCGTCCCGCAAAGTGGCGGCCGCTCAGATGACATCGCAAAATGCTGGCGATCTTATCGATGCTGCAATCTTGGACGTGGACACGAAGCTCCACTGACCCGCTAAGCGACAAACTACTCAGAAAGGCTCCCGAACCGGGGGCCTTTTTCATGTGTAGGCAATGACCAAAAGCACCACGCCAAGGATCACCCGATAGATCACATAGGGCGTAAAGTTGATCGACCGCAGCAACCTCATCATCAGATAGAGCGCGCCAAGCGCCGCCACAAAGCTCAGCACCGCAACAATCGCCGCATCCCGCAGCAGCCCCGGCGTCTCGCTCCCCATCACATCAACCGACAAAAGCGCCCCAGAGGCGATGATCGTCGGGATCGACATCAGCATCGCCAGCCGCGCGCCATCCTCCCGCGTGAACCCAAGCTGCCGCGCCGCCGTGACCGTCGCCCCGCTCCGCGACGTGCCGGGAATAAGTGCCACCGCCTGCCACAGCCCCATCACAACAGCGTCCTTCACCGACCAACTGTCGGCCGTGCGCGTCGCTGGCATTCGCGTGTCAAACCACCAGAGAATGATGCCAAAGATCAGCATCGCCCAACCAATCACCGCCATGGACCGCATCATGTCCGACAGACCGGTCAGCTTCAGCACAACACCCGCCAAGATCACCGGGATCGTCGCCAAAATCAGCAGCAACGTGAGCCGCGCGCTGTCGGTGTTGAACCGGGCGCGCAGAATATCAAGCGTGCCCCAGAACATGGCGATCACATCACGCCAAAAGTAGAGCATTACCGCGAAAAGTGTGCCAACATGGGCGGCAACATCAATCGCAGTCCCTTGATCCTCGCCGCCCGTCAAAGCGGGCAGCAAAATCAGGTGGCCAGAGGAAGAAACAGGCAGGAACTCGGTAATTCCCTGGATCAGGGCGAGGATTACAAGGGTCGTCAGGGGCATAGTGAACACCAGTCATGAGTAATTGGCGCCACCCTAACCGATTGTGATGAAGATGGAATTTCGAATATAGGTCATATGATATGACCTAAAAATCATAGCACGCTCGGGCTGACAGCCGGTTTCCACCAAAACACTACCAAAATAGGTCAACATTATTTCTCTTTATTTTTTTGGCGGCATCCGCTAAACGAACCATCCGGTCGGTAATTGAGCCGATTTTTGACGCGAGCGCGATTCGACCGGCAGAACACTACGAAAAGACGGGAGGCGCCTCATGTCCGGGCAAAAAATGCTAAAATTTGTCTCAACGGAACGGGTTATGCCTGAGAAGCGTGACGTGGGCGAGCGGGCTGAGGACTTTGGTGAGATCTATCGCGAATATGCGGCGGAAAAAGCAGAAGAGCAGGCCTCCCGCTGTTCGCAATGCGGCGTGCCTTACTGCCAGACCCACTGCCCCCTGCACAACAACATC
>CAZPXE010000736.1:0-1603 GCA_964590545.1 uncultured Rhodobacterales bacterium
CTTTGCGGCGAAGACGCAGCGACAGGTCATAAAAACTGCGCAAGGTGATCGTGCCCCCATCAGGCCCCGCAGCTTCCGCCGCGTTTTTGATGAGGTTCAAGAACACCTGCATGATCTGATCGCCGTCCACATAGGTCGGCGGCAGCGAGGGATCATAGTTTTCAATGAATTTGATATTTGCAGCATAGGACACTTCGGCTGACTTGCGGGCGCGGTCCAAGAGGTCGTGCACATTCACAGGCGCACGCGCAGGCGGGCGCAGATTGCCAAATTGCTCGACCTGTTTGAGCAGCTCCACAATGCGGCGGCTCTCTTCAACGATGAGGTCTGTGAGCTCCAAATCTTCAGCCGGCAGGTTCATGGACAAGAGCTGCGCGGCCCCAGTGATGCCCGCCAGCGGGTTTTTGATCTCATGGGCGAGCATTTCGGCCATGCCAATGGCAGAGCGCGCAGAGGTTTTGGCTTGTTGCGAGCGCCCCATGCGATCTGCGATCTGGCGCGGCTCGATCAACATCAGCAACCAGCCTTCGTGGCCCAGTAGTGCTGCGAGTTGCACGTTGCATTGAACGGGCGCAGCATTGCCGCCAGAAACGTCCACATTGTTGATGAACATGGGCGAGTTTTGCGCCCTAACCCGCTTGAGCGCTTCCTCGAGCGGCGCATCAATGGCGAGACGGTCACACACAGGCACATCTTTAAGGGAACGGGCCGAAGCGTTGAGGAAGAGTTCGGCGGCTGAGTTGGTCTCACCAATACGATCTTGGGGGTCAATCAGCAAAACGGGGCTGGGCAGCGAGGCCCAGATTGTGTCCAGAAGCTCTGTGGATTGCATGGTCACGATGCTACCTCCTGCGTGCAGCCATCAAGCGCGCGCGCCATGAGCGCCATCACGTCGTTAGGTGATTTGGCCGTCAACATCGCGCGGCGCGTCTCACGGTCCGTTTCAGCTACATCCATGTACCAGCCCAAATGTTTACGAAGCACCCGCAAGCCCAGCTCATCGCCGTAGAACTTTAGCCCCTCAGAATAATGCGCGCGCACCAGATCAGTGAACGCCTCGCCTTCAGGGCGCGCAGGCTCTGGGGCATCAGTAAGGTTGGCGGCGATTTGGGCGAGCAACCAAGGCCGCCCTTGCGCCCCGCGCCCCACCATCACGCCATCTGCACCTGAAAGCGCGAGCGCTTTACGCGCACAAGAGGCGGTTTTGATGTCGCCATTGGCAATCACAGGGATCGTCACCGCGTCTTTAATAGCGCGGATCGCAGCCCAATCGGCTGCGCCCTTGTAGAACTGGCAGCGCGTGCGTCCGTGGATGGTAATCATAGAAATGCCCGCATTTTGCGCACGTTGCGCAAGTTCAGGCGCATTGAGCAGCGCATCATCCCAGCCCAACCGCGTTTTGAGGGTCACGGGCAGATCAACTGCGCCGACGACTGCCTCGATCAAGGTCAGCGCATGATCGAGATCACGCATGAGCGCAGAGCCAGAATAGCCGGAGACGACTTTCTTGGCGGGGCAGCCCATGTTGATGTCGATAATCTTTGCCCCATTGCCTTCAACCATGCGCGCGGCTTCGGCCATGGGCACAGCTTCGCGACCCGCG
>CAZPXE010000737.1:0-1601 GCA_964590545.1 uncultured Rhodobacterales bacterium
GGTAGCCGTGCCAAAGCCAGCCCGTGCGGGCGCTCTGGCTTTGGCACGCCAGCCTGCGGCCTTGCGTCCGTGCCGGGTAAGCAGAAGCTAGGCTTCCTCGAACCGACAGAGCCCCGAAATTGTCAACTGACAACCCATAAAACCATTTGATTTCAGTGGTAAAAATCGGGTTACCCAACCGCTCGCAGCGCCTTAACTTCCCAGCATCTGCCCCGCCTCCTGCACCGCTGCCGCTCCGGCATCGGTCAAGCCATAGACACCCTTTTCCACCTTCTCGAACCAGCCATAATGATTATCCCGCATCATCCGCGTCGCGTGCTCGACCCCAGTATCTCGCTTGGCATCAGCCCCGCGAGAGGCCCCGATTTCAAACAGATACATCGCCAATTTCAGCGCGTCTTGCCGATAGGCCGTCACCAGCCCCGACCGTGTCTGTCCGCCCTCATTGGGATCGCCACTGCGCTTGGCGAATTCGCGCAGCAGGCGGTCCTGCCGCTTGGCCGATTTGCGCGGCGCATAGGGGCCGGGATCGCACTGCACTGTCACCAAGCCATCGCTGACCCGCACAATCATCAGGCCCAGCCCCAACCGCCGGGCGAGTTTGGTGTTGTCCTTGACCGCCTTGGCAAACCGCTTGCCGGGCTGATGGGCGATTGCGATATAGACATCGTCACTGACTGCCAGCCGCGCAATGGCCTGATGAAACACCGCCAGCGCGAAGCGGGCCTTGAGTTCCACAATCACCGGCGGCTCGCCCCCGCGCAGCGCCACCACATCCGCCGCGCCGATCTCGGACTTGACCACATAGCCCTGCTCTTCGAGCAACGCCTTCACAGGTGGGTAGAGGTCGGTTTCACGCATGGTGGTCAGGTTAAGCCACACACGCTACAAAGGGAATCCCATGACACGCGATGACTACAACACCTTTTGCGCCACACTTCCCCAGAGCACTCATGTGGTGCAATGGGGCAATTCCGATGTGTGGAAAGTCGGCGGCAAGCTGTTCGCCGTTTGCGGCTGGGCCGAGGGGCGCGATGCGTTTACGTTCAAAGTGTCCGATCTGGCCTATGAGGTGCTGTCGGACCAGCCGGGCCTGCGCCCCGCGCCCTATCTCGCCTCGCGCGGGATGAAGTGGATACAGCACTACGACGCGCCGGGCTTGCCCGATGAGGAGCTTAAGGATCACATCCGCGCCTCATACGACATGGCGGTCGCGAAGCTGACCAAGAAGCTGCGGGCGGAATTGGGGCTTTAAAGCGCCCCGCCTAAAACTTGAGACACCGATACCCTGTCACGCGTTCGGCGCTCTCGGGACATCGGCGTCACATTTTGCTTCAGGTTAAAGGCGGGACGCACTAGGTGCGCGCCCACCCGTGCGGGGCAGGCGCGCGAGGTGCTCTAGCGCCCTCCGGTCCGGCCCGGAAACAGGGGCGGACGGATGGCGCGGTTCAGGCGTTTGGCCTGCTGGCCGGATGGCGCGTGGCGCGCAGGGGCGGCTGTTTGCAAGGCAGGTTGGCGCTCAGTCGCGGTGACAGCGCGTTTGGCCGCGCGAACGCGATTGGGTTTTTTGGATTTGGGCATGGTGATCCCTTTGGACTTAG
>CAZPXE010000738.1:0-1599 GCA_964590545.1 uncultured Rhodobacterales bacterium
CGGGTCACGGACAATATCAGCGCCATGGTCATATCGGCGGTGTCATCGGTCAGCACGCCGGGCGTGTTGGACACCTGAATGCCCCGCTGGCGCGCGGTGGCCACATCGATATGATCCACCCCCGCGCCATAGTTCGCAATCAGCTTGAGCCGCTCCCCGGCCTGAGAAATCAGTGCATTATCAATGGTATCCGTGATCGTCGGGACAAACACATCGGCTGTCTTGATCGCTTCGGCGATCTGCGCGCGGGTCATGGGCGCGTCGGTATCGCGCAGTTGCACGTCAAAAAGCTCCGCCAGCCGTGTCTCAACCGCTTCGGGCAACCGTCGCGTTACGACAACACTCAGACGCGGTTTCGGCATGGGAGCCTCCTTGGACTATTCCGTTCGTGGTCTTTTGTGGCATCGTGCCCGCAGGCACGTCATCTGTATCGTGCCGGAAAGGCACGGGCGGCACAAGAACCAGCCCGGCCCTTTGAGACATAGAGCGGAAATCCAGCCCGGGCAGGCGTTATGAAATTGATGGCATTGGCAGGCGTGGCCGTGATGGCCGCGTGGGGAGTGATCGCAACGCTCACGACACCCGTGGCGGCGCAAAGCGTGCAGCCCGTGGCGGCGTCCGCGTCCGAAGCCGCACCGCGCGGCCAAGTGACCAACCTGCCGATCCCCCGGTTCGTGTCGCTGAAAGCGGCCGAGGCGAATATCCGGCGCGGCCCATCGCTGAGCCACCGCATCGACTGGGTGTTCCAGCGGCGTGGCATGCCCCTGCGGGTGACGGCAGAACATGGCCATTGGCGGCGCGTGGAAGACCGCGAGGGGTTTGGCGGCTGGGTGCATTACTCACTGATCTCAGGCGCGCGCACAGCGCTGGTCGAACGGGACCTGTTGCCCCTGCACAACCGCCCCGATCCAGAGACACCTGTGGCGGCGGCGCTGGAGGCGGGCGTTGTAGCATCGCTTGGCAAATGCAATCCCGATTGGTGCCGGCTCAGCAAAGACGGCTATCGTGGCTGGGCGCGGCGCGATGCGATCTGGGGCGTGCTTCCGGGCGAAGTGCGGGAGTAAGTCCGTTTCATTCTGGGGCGTAACAGACGGCCCTGAGCAGCAATCGATGCACTATGGGGTCTTGCTGCTGGCGATCCCGCAATGCACTGTGCCGCAATCTTAACAAGCGACCTTTCCATATGCCCTTTCTCCTCCGCCTTATCCTCCTAGCCGTTCTCGCCCTTGCCCCGCTTACCGCCACCGCCCAGCAATCCGACAGCCAGCCAGCGACGACCATCACCGTCGAGGACAGCGCCGAGCAGGACGCCGCCATCGCGGTGCGCATCCGCGATATCCTGACCGAACTTGACGGGTTCGATGATGTGACCGTCACCGTCACCTCCGGCATCGTCACCCTGCGTGGCACCACCGTCGACACCGCCACCGCGCAACGCCTGAACGATCTGGTGAGCCGGGTCGCTGGCGTTGTGGCTATCGAAAACGAGGTCACAGAAACCACCGACGTGGTCGAGCGCCTCAACCCCGCCGTGGACCGATTTGTGGAGCGGATGACCCAACTGGTCACCTACCTCCCCCTCGCCGTCGTGGCCCTGAC
>CAZPXE010000739.1:0-1597 GCA_964590545.1 uncultured Rhodobacterales bacterium
GGCTGGCAGGCCATCCCAAGCGAGCAATTCCGCCTTGCCGCACAGCTCGGCATGGGCCCAGGCGCGATCCAGCGCAATCTGGAATGGCCAATGCTACGCAGCGTCCTTCCGGGCATCTTCGCGACCATTTTCCTAATCTGCACCACCAGCTTCGCTATTGCCCTGACATTGGGCGGCGGCCCTAAGGCGACGACACTCGAGCTCGCGATCTACCAAGCGTTCCGCTTTGATTTCGACCTCGGCAAGGCTGCATTGCTGGCACTGGTTCAATTCGCCCTTTGTGCCATTGCCGCCCTGCTGGCATGGCGCGCGGCCAAACCAGTTGCCGTAACGCGAGGCTTAGGCCGCATTGTCCAGCGCTGGGATTTGGGGCGCGGATGGGGCGACGGGGCAATCATAATCGCGGGCCTGTTGTTTCTGCTCGTGCCGATCAGCGCGGTCCTGCTGCGCGGTCTCTGGTCGCTGCCAGAACTGCCGGAACTGGCCTATTGGGCAGCGCTTCGCTCGATCCTCGTCGCAATCGGCTCAGCCCTTCTGGCCGCCTTACTGACCATCGCAGTGGCCGCATGGATCGTGAGCGCTCAGCGCTGGCTCAGTGGTTGGATCGAGGCTGTCGGCTATCTCAGCATCGCAACCTCACCGCTTGTTCTGGGCACCGGATTGTTCATCCTGATCTACCCGTTCGCAGACCCGGTGGGGCTCGCCTTGCCTGTCACCGCGCTGGTAAACGCCGGGATGAGCCTGCCCTTTGCACTCCGCGCTATCCTGCCCGCTCTGCGCGACGCAGAATCCCAGCATGGTCGGCTCGCCGCGTCCCTCGGCATGGCGGGTGCCTCGCGCGTTCGCTTGGTGATTTGGCCTGCCATCCGCCAACCCACAGGTTTTGCCGCCGGGCTTGCAGCGGCGCTTTCAATGGGCGATCTGGGAGTGATCACGCTCTTTGCAGACCCGGATGCGACGACGCTACCAATGGTGATGTATCGCCTGATGGCCGCCTATAAGATCGATGCAGCAAGCGGGGCGGCGGCGTTGCTGATCCTGTTAAGTTTTGGCCTGTTTTGGGTATTTGAAAGGGCGGGGCGCTATGGACGTTAGGTTAGACAAAGCAGCCATCGAGCTTGCGGAATTTCGCCTCACCGCCGATCTGGAGATCAACAGCGGAAGTCGCGTCGCGATCCTTGGCCCATCGGGGGGCGGCAAAAGCACGCTGCTCTCCGCCATCGCTGGCTTCATCCCTCTGCAATCAGGTAAGCTGCTGATCGGCGGCGCGGAGCAGCACAAGCTCACCCCCGGCAACCGCCCTGTGACCCTGCTGTTTCAAGACAACAACCTCTTCCCACATCTCAGTGCCATGGAAAACGTCGGCCTCGGCCTCAAACCAAACCTGCGCCTCACAACTGACGACAAACAACGGGTCGAAGCATCCCTTGAGCGCGTTGGCCTCGCGGGCCTCTCAAACCGCCGCCCCGCCGACCTCTCCGGTGGCCAGCAAAGCCGCGTCGCCCTTGCCCGTGCGCTGTTGCGCGACAAATCGGTACTGCTGCTGGATGAACCTTTTGCCGCCCTGGGCCCCGCGCTCAAAGCCGAAATGCTAGAC
>CAZPXE010000740.1:0-1596 GCA_964590545.1 uncultured Rhodobacterales bacterium
CCATCGCGCAAGCTGGCCCCCTCCGGCCCACCGACCAAGATCACCGGAACCGGGTTCAGCGTATGCGCGGTGTGCGGCCCGCCTGTGTCCGGGTCGATCATCATATCGCAATTGCCGTGATCGGCAGTGACGATCATCGCCCCCCCGGCTTTGCCCAACGCCTCCAACACCCGGCCCAGCCCGGCATCGACGGCAGCGCAAGCCGCCTTAGCCGCCTCAAGATCCCCGGTATGGCCGACCATATCGGGGTTTGCGTAATTGGTGACGATCAGGTCATAGCCCGCCTCAATCGCGTCCACGAACTTGTCCGTCACCTCGGCGCAGGACATTTCGGGCTGCAAATCATAAGTCGCCACGTTGGGGGATTTGGGCATGAAACGCTCTTCGCCTTTGGCCGGGGTTTCTTCGCCGCCGTTCAGGAAGAAGGTCACATGGGGATATTTCTCAGTCTCGGCCAGCCGGAACTGCGTCTTGCCCTGCTGCGCGACCCATGCGCCCAGCGTGTTAACGATTTCGGGCTTGGGATAGGCGGTGTCGAACCATGCACTGTGCGCGTTCGAATACTCGGCCATGCCCATCAGCGCCGCCCAATCGGGGCGCTGGCCTGCATCGAAGGCGTCAAAGCCCGGCTCGGCCACGGCGCGCAAAATCTCGCGCGCACGGTCGGCGCGGAAGTTCAGGCAGAAGAGGCCATCGCCATCGCGCGCACCTGCGTAATCGTGCAGCACGGTCGGTGTGATGAATTCATCGGTTTCCTTGCGGTGATAGGCCCCGGCAATCGCGTTTTCAGGCGTGGCGGTTTGCGGGCCTTTGCCATGCACGATGGTGTCGTAGGCCAGCGCGACCCGCTCCCACCGATTGTCGCGATCCATCGCATAGTAACGGCCCGAAAGGGTCGCCAGCGTCACCCCCTGCGGTAAGCCCGCACGCAACCGCGCCAGATAGCCTTCGGCAGAGGATGGGGCCACGTCGCGCCCATCGGTGATCAGATGCAGCAACACCGGAACACCCTTATCCGCCAAAGCCTTACAGGCCGCGAGCATATGATCGAGCGAGCCATGCACCCCGCCATCAGACATCACACCCATCACATGGGCACGCCCGCCAGAGGCCAGCAGCTTGTCCGCGAAACCGACCAAAGCGGCGTTCTTGAAGAACGATCCGTCTTCAATGGCCAGATCAATCTGCCCCAAATCCATCGCCACCACCCGGCCCGCGCCGATATTGGTGTGGCCCACTTCGGAATTGCCCATCTGCCCGCTGGGCAGACCCGCATCGGGGCCGTGGGTGATCAGCGTGGCATGGGGGCAGGTCGCCATCAGCCGATCCATGTTCGGCGTTTCGGCCAGAAGGGGCGCGTTGCCGTCCGGGGTCTGGCCGATTCCCCAGCCGTCGAGGATGCAAAGAACTACAGGTTTGGTCATAGCGGCTCTTTACCGCACATATTAAGGAATGGGAATCGCGACACGTCGCCTTTTCGCATGACTCCTGTGCTTCAATCAGCCTGATCATTGGAACTTGGGCCTAGCACGTACAACGGAAATTCAGAAGCGCCGTTCCGAGGGGTGGCGCAATCGCGCCGCCCCGTGGGGGCGG
>CAZPXE010000741.1:0-1586 GCA_964590545.1 uncultured Rhodobacterales bacterium
GTGGCAGCTCACATGATCGCGGTTCAGCACCTCGATGCCCGCGCTTTCCGAAATATCACCCGCAGTGACAACGCCCGGACCCTTCGCATTGATCGACAGGCGCTTTGGCCCTTCGACATCCATGCGCAGGCTCACGCCTTTGAGGTTCAGGATAATGTCGGTGACATCTTCACGAACACCGGCCACTGACGAGAACTCGTGCAGCACGTTGTCGATCTGAACCGCCGTGATGGCCGCGCCTTGCAGCGAGGACAGCAGAACACGACGCAGCGCGTTGCCCATTGTCAGACCAAAGCCGCGTTCCAGCGGTTCAGCAATGACAGTAGCCTGACGCGCGGGATCGTTGCCCGGTTTGATGTCAAGTTGGCTTGGCTTGATCAGCTCAGCCCAGTTCTTATGGATCATGTGGTCCTCCATTCCTGCCTGTTCCCCATGTCCGAAAGGCTCAGGCGCCCGAGGTTTCCAAAATGCGCACGAGGGAACGCGGAACAGGCCCGCACCCCCTCAGATCTTTGCTGCCGTTTAGACGCGGCGACGCTTCGGTGGGCGGCAGCCGTTGTGGGCAATCGGCGTCACGTCGCGAATGGACGTGATGTTGAAGCCAACAGCGGCAAGCGCGCGCAGGGCGCTCTCACGGCCAGAGCCGGGGCCTTGCACTTCCACTTCCAGCGTTTTCACACCATGCTCTTGCGCTTTCTTGCCAGCATCCTCAGCCGCCATCTGCGCAGCGTAAGGTGTAGACTTACGAGAGCCCTTGAAGCCCATCGTGCCAGCAGACGACCAAGCGATCGCATTGCCCTGCACATCGGAAATCAGGATCTTGGTGTTGTTGAACGAAGAATTCACATGGGCCACGCCCGCTGCGATATTCTTGGAGACCTTGCGCTTCCCGCGCCGTGTATCACGTGCCATGGATGCGTCTCCTTATTTCTTCTTGCCAGCAATGGCCTTCGCGGGGCCTTTGCGTGTGCGTGCGTTGGTGTGGGTCCGCTGACCGCGCACGGGCAGGTTCCGACGGTGGCGCAGGCCGCGATAGCAACCAAGGTCCATCAGGCGCTTGACGTTCATCTGAACGTCGCGGCGCAGGTCGCCTTCCACGGTGTAGTTCGCATCAATGTGCTCACGGATCTGGATGACTTCCTGATCGCTCAGCTCATTCACGCGGCGCGAGGCTTCGATGCCCAGCGCTTCGCAGATTTCTTTGGCGGATGTGTGTCCGATACCAGTGATGTAAGTCAGTCCGATAGGGACCCTCTTACCAGTGGGGATGTTCACCCCTGCAATACGTGCCACGTGGCGTATTCCTTTTTCGTTGCGAGCCCGTAATACCAGGCCCTTTTTTCACAACATAAGGCCCAAGGATTTTGCCCTGGGCCTGCCGCTGAATTAGGTGATCTGACCAGACGCGTTCCGGCCTTTGATTCTCCGTCGAGATAGGGCGACATATGGCGTCCACAGAGGCGCGTCAACCCTTGGTTTACACCCTACGCAATAGCGCGCCTGTTCGTCTTTAGGCTGCCGAGCGTTCGGTGTCTTCAGACAGTCTGCAAACTTAAATGCCAGAATGCCCCAAACTCCATCATGCG
>CAZPXE010000742.1:0-1585 GCA_964590545.1 uncultured Rhodobacterales bacterium
GGGCTTGCGGTGCTGTATCGCCCTTGGGCGCGGGCGGCGTGTTTGGGGATGATCGCTGTCGCGGGGGCCTACTTGCTCGGCGCGAGCTTGTTTGCGCCGGATTTGTGGGCCGACCCGTTGGGGCCGATGGTGAAGGTGCTGCCGTCAATCGCGCTCGCCTTGGTCGTCCATGCGATGTTGGAGCCGCGATGATGTATGATCTGTTGCTGTTTGCCCATGTGATCGGGGCCTGCGTGTTGCTGGGGACCGGGGCCGGGATCGCGTTTTTCATGGTTATGGCGCATCGCACGCGCAACCCGGCGCTGATTGCGCATACGGCCGGGATCGTGGTGCTGGCTGATATGTTGTTTACAGCGACGGCGGTGATCGCGCAGCCGATTACGGGGTATTTGCTGGCGCGAGAGGTCGGTTGGCCTGTGTGGGAAGGTTGGGTGTTTGCGGCGATCCTGCTCTATCTGTTCACGGGCGCGTTCTGGCTTCCGGTGGTGTGGATACAGGCACGGTTGCGGCGGCTGGCGCAGGCTGCGCATCTGGCGGGCGAGGGTTTGCCTGAGAGCTATGACCGCCTCTTTCGCATTTGGTTTGCCTGCGGATTCCCGGCCTTTGCGGCGGTTCTGGGCATTGTTTGGCTGATGCTGGTCAAGCCGGATTTGCCGTTCTGAGGCAGCGCGCCTGAGGTTTGCGCGAAGGTACACCGTAGAATACCAATTTCTGCGTCTGCGAAGGGATTTGAAAAAACCATTCAGATTCAGCGGGGCGGGGTGTTTTGCAGGTGCAGAAACCTTGGGTTGTATACCGTTGTATTCAGCTAAGGTATTAATATTGCTTGATTTTTATTCGTTTCGCGACATCCTTGAAGGCGTTCAGAGGGAGGACGCTACATGGATCAGCTCAATCTGTCGGCATGGGTCGGACGCGCTGTTGAGGATCGCGGTGTCATCACGGCGCAGATGGCGGCGCAGCTTCATGCAACGGTTGGATCGCGGGGGCAGGATGCGCCGCGTGCGGGAGATTTGTTGCCGGGGCTGTGGCACTGGTGCGCCTTTCCGCCCCTGACCCATGTGGGCGATTTGGGCCGTGATGGCCATCCGGGGCCGGGTGCGTTGTTGCCGCCGATCCGGTTGAACCGCCGGATGTGGGCGGGCGGCAGTTTGTCCTTTCATGCGCCGTTGCGGGTGGGGGATGCTTTGGAACGCCGCTCCTCTGTGCGGTCCTTGGTTGAGAAGGAGGGGGCCACGGGGCCGCTGATCCTTGTCACTGTCGATCATCAGATTTTCGGCCCGCAGGGGCTGGCGGTGCAGGAGCGGCAGGATATTGTGTTCCTCGATATCCCCGACACGTTCACGCCGCCGAAGAAGCGCTCGATGCCGAGCGAAAGCGCGGCGATGCATGAGATGAGCGCGCCGTTGCTGTTCCGCTATTCCGCGCTGACGTTCAATGCGCATCGGATTCACTATGACCTCGACTACACGCGGGAGGTCGAGAAGTATCCCGGCCTCGTCGTGCATGGGCCGTTGCAGGCGACGCTGTTGATGCGGCACGCGAGCGAAGCGCGGGGCGCGATGCCATGCCAGTTCGATTTCCG
>CAZPXE010000743.1:0-1579 GCA_964590545.1 uncultured Rhodobacterales bacterium
TGCACGCGCATGGCGGCGGCGTCATCGGGCGAGAGGTAGCTGGAATGCGGATCGAGCGAGGTGAGCATGCCGTCGATGGCCGCTTCGATCAGCTCGCCCGCGTCCACCTCTTCGACATATTGTTGGCGGATGCGTTCGAAGATGTCGCCGAACAGGTCGAGCTGTTCATACACGTTCGAATTGCGCGCGGTGTCTTGGGCCAGGGCCGGGCCGATGATTTGTGTGGTCGCAATCGCGCCTGCCAATGTGCCACCCAGCGCGGCCATCACGAATTTCTTCATCTGTTGATCCTACTCTTATGGCCCAAGGGCAAACCAAGTTGCCGGGTCCACCGGGGCATCCTGTTCTCTGACTTCTATATAGAGCGTTTCTGAACGATCAGTTCCACCCCCATCACCACCTGTTGACCGGTTTTCTGCATTGCCGCCCATCAGGCCGACGGGGGAGCCTTCGGAAATCACCTGTCCGGCGGTGCCGTAGGTTTGGTCGAGGCCGGCAAGGATGACCATGGTTTCGGCCTCGGGTTCGAGGATAATCACCTGTCCGAAGTCCAGCAGCGGTCCGGCATAGCGGATCGTGGCGGCGGTGGGGGTTGTGACCAGCGCCTCGGGCCGGGTGGCAAGCAGCAGGCCGGGGCGGGTGACGCCAGCCGCATCCGCTTCGCCCGCGCGGCGCAGGATGACGCCTTGCACCGGCAGCGGCAGCGCGCCTTTGGGGTAAGAGGCCGTCAGATCGAGGGGCGGCGCAGTTTCGTTCACCGCGACTTGCGACAGGCCAGAAGCGAACCCGGCGAGGGTTTCGGCGCTGGCAATCAGAATGCCAGCACGCACCGGATCGGCGGTGAAGCGTTGCGGCAGGTCGGTGCGTTCGGCCATCGCTTGGTTCAGCGCGGTGCGGGCCTGTTGCAGTTGCGCCAGCCCGTCTTCCATGCGCCCGGCGGCGTTTTGTTGCACCGCGCGCAGCGCTTGGACGTCTTCGAGATCAATCCGCAGCGCTTCGGCTTGGCGGTTCAAAGCGGGGCCAACTTCGGCCAGCAGCATTCCAGCCCGCGCTGTACCCACCGCGCCAGAGGGATGGAGCAGCGCTGTGGGGCTATCGCTGCGGCCCAGCGTTTGCAGGGCAGAGAGGAGGGCGGAAATCTCCGCCTCTTGCGCCGTCAGCTTGGCGCTCAGAACCCGTTCGCGGATCGCCGCTTGGCGCAGCCCGTCGCGCATCGCACCAAGGCCGTCTTCCAGCGCGCGGATGGTGGCCGTGAGGGCTTTGACGCGATCCCGCGCCGATCCCGCCGCGTCCAACTGGCGGGCGGCTTTATCCAAAGCCTCCAACGCCGCCTGCGCTTGCGCTGCCGCGCCGCCCTCTTGCGCCGCGAGGGGCGCGGCGAGCAAAGACAGGCAAAGGGCGAGCGCGCGCAGCGTCATGTGATCAGGCTTTCTCCTGTCATTTCAGCCGGTTGCGGCAGGCCCATCAGCGCCAAAAGGCTGGGCGCGAGGTCCGCCAGACGGCCATCGCGCAAGCTGGCCCCCTCCGGCCCACCGACCAAGATCACCGGAACCGGGGTCAGCGTGTGCGCGGGATGCGG
>CAZPXE010000744.1:0-1577 GCA_964590545.1 uncultured Rhodobacterales bacterium
TAGGGGATCGCGGAAGTGATGAGGTGACGCGCCATGGGTGTGCCTTTGGTGAGCGAGGTCTGGGGCGGGTTTTACTGCCGATTGGGAAAAGGCTGCAACCGCCAAATCTATGGGGCGTTTCAAGCCATGAAAAGCGCCCGCAAGGTTACCCATGGGTAACAGTTAACAGCGCCGCACGCGCACAAGGTTACCCGTGGGTAACAGTTAACGCGGGCGCAGAGGTCACTCCGTCCGCCCCTCCCGCGCACGGCGCAACAGCCGCCCCACCATGAACGACGTGCGCGGCGCATAAACATAGCGGGTGCGCGTGGTTGCCTCCCGCACCCGCATCCGGCTGAGTCCGAACAGGATGAGCACGACATGCCCGACCGAGATCATCACAAACAGCGCTTCCGGCCCGTAGCGCTCGATCAGGGTCGAGGCGAGGTAGGGCGCGGCGATGGCACCGAGGGCGAAGTAGAACATGAGCGCGGCGGAGAGCTCTACACGTTCCTCGCTGCTGGCGAAGTCGTGGGCGTGGGCGGCGGCGACGGAGTAGATCGGGAAAGTCGTCAGCCCGAACAGAGCAGCGGCGGTGAAGACACCTGCGGGGCCGAAGCCCGTGGCATAGACCGTCACCGCGCAGGACAGCACCGCCGCGCCCGACAGGCCAATCAGCACCCAACGCCGGTCGAACTTGTCTGCCAGCCAGCCGACCGGGTATTGTGCCACCGCGCCGCCAAGGATGAATGCTGCCAAGAACCACGCGATTTGGGTGGCCGACAGCCCGACATCCTGCCCGTAAAGCGGCCCGACCATCCGAAATGACGCCGAGGAGAGCGCCGCCACGATCACCCCCGCCGCGGCCAGTGGGGACTTGGCATAGGCCAGCGCGGGGCGCAGGCGCGGGGCTTTGGGCGTTTCGGGCTGGGTTGCCTTGGTCAGCGTCAGCGGCAGGATCGCGGCGCAGCACATGATCGCAAGGATGTTGTAGGAAACATAGGAGGCAGGCTCCAACACCGAGATCAGCATCTGCGCCACCAGCGAGCCAGACATGTCGATCACCCGGTAGATGCCCATGGTGCGCCCGCGCGTTTCGTTGGTGACTTTGGCCTGTAGCCATGCCTCGATCACCGTATAGCACCCGGCCACACACATCCCCGACGCCACCCGCATCGCGGCCCAAGCGTAAGCGTCGATAACCAGCATGTGGGCGATCAGGCCGATTGCGCCTGCGGCGGTAAACGCGGCGAAGGCGCGCGAATGGCCGACGGAGCCCATCAGGCGCGGCGCCCACCAGCAGCCAATGAAGAAGCCGAGGAAATGCGCCGATCCGAGCAGGCCGATTTCCTGCCGCGAGAAGTCGAGCGCCAGCCCCGACAGCGCGTCGAGAGGGCCGACACCACCCGAGGAGAGTTGCAGCAGCAGGACCGACAGGAACAGGGCAGCGAAGGAGATGAGGAGGCGCATGTCTTTGAAATGGCAGGGAGGCTGACCTGAGTCGCGTGCGGTTTCGACCTATGCGCGTCGTTTTTTGCCGTTGGGGCGACGAAGGTTCGGCTCACCGGGCCACGGAATCAAGGCGAAGCCGCCGTGGC
>CAZPXE010000745.1:0-1575 GCA_964590545.1 uncultured Rhodobacterales bacterium
CGCCCAGCGTTTCGGCGTCCACGTCCTCCTCTCCCTCGGCGCGGGCCAAGGCGACATAGCCCCGCAATAGCTGGCCGAAGCGGAACAAGATGATTGCGATGACTACCACAAAGGGGAAGGCCAGCACCGCCTCCGCCGCATCCGAGAAATCGTGCAGCGTAAAGAGCAGCTCGACCATACCCCGCAGCATCAGCAGCAGCGCTATCAGCGTGATATAGAACCGCGCCTCGGAGCGACGTTCCGCCACAAGCGGCAGGATTGCCTCGTCATCATTGCGCGAGAACAGCCGCTCTGCCAGCCAGCGAAAGCCCAGCAACAGCGCGCCCCAGATCGGCAACTGGCTCAGGATCGCCTCGCCGCGCAGCCCCACAAGGCTCGTTGCGCGCAGCCCTTCCGCGATCAGATACAACCCCGCCAGCGGCAGGCCGATGCGCAAGAGCGAGACGATGAAACCCCACACGCCACTGCCGCGTCCACCGAATTGCCGCAGCCGGCCGCCAAGACGCGCCGCCCAGCGGCGTCCATTGACCACCAACAACAGGCCCACCGACAGCAAGAGCAAAACAACAGGCAGATTCTCCCGCGCCTGCGCCAGAAGGCTCGTATCCCGGAACACGCGCCGCTCTGCGCCAATCTCCGACAGCGCCGCGCCGAATTCCTCGAGCGCGCCGGGCCATGCGGCTGGATTAAGCGGCGTCGGCCCCAGAGTGAGCAAGCGTTGGGTCTGTCGCTCGCGAATGATTGCGTCAATCTCGCCAATCAGCCCGTCGGCGCGTGTGTAAGCCTCTTGCGCCGCTTGCACAGGGGACAGAAGCGATTGCAATTGCTGGTTCAGGTCCGTCCGGCGTTGCGCGATATCCGGGTCTTCGCCCGCCGGGTCCTCGGGCGGATCGCCAAGCGCAGCGATCTGACTGCGCAGCGTCGCAATCCGCTCGGCATTCGCGCCGCGCGCTGCATCAAAGGTGGTGCGGAACCCGACCACCCGGTTGCGCAGCGTCTCGAATACCGTGTTGCTGTCTGTGCGCGCATCCACCGCAGATTCCGCCCGGCCCGCGACGCTTTCCCACGTGGCATAGTCGGGCGCAGCGGCCACCCCTGCTCGGTCTGCCCCTTGCGCGGTTACCGCAACCGGGGCGAGTGCTGCGAACAGCAACGACACCCACAGGAAAACAACACGCAACAAAGCGTTACACCCCCTCAGGATCAACAAATTGCGCAGGCATATCCGCCGCTTCCGCCCCCAGCCAATCCGGGCAAGGCAGGCCCTTTTCCTCAAGGAAGGCACGGTTGAACAGCTTCGATTGATAGCGCGTGCCGTAATCACACAGGATCGTCACGATGGTATGACCCGGCCCCATCTCCTTGGCCATGCGGATCGCCCCGGCAATGTTGATCCCGGTCGAACCGCCCATCACCAGCCCTTCCTCGCGCAACAGATCAAAGATGATTGGCAGCGCTTCATGGTCTGAGACATTGCAAACAAAATCCGGCGTGAACCCGTCGAGGTTTTTGGTGATGCGTACCTGCCCGATGCCTTCGGCAATCGAACCACCGCTCATCGCGATCTCTCCGGTG
>CAZPXE010000746.1:0-1570 GCA_964590545.1 uncultured Rhodobacterales bacterium
AGTTTTAATGTTAACTCTTTAATAAATGTTGCCATGTTAGGGTTAGATTCAACCGTACATTCCCACTGCTTAACACCGAAGACATCATCTTCGACTTCAACTTCCATATCTTCCTTAACCGCTACCTGACAAGACAAACGCCAGCCTTCATTGGCTTCACGTTTAGTAAAGTGAGATTCTTCAGTAGGCAGGATTTCACCACCACCTGATTCCACCACACATTTACACTGCGCGCAGCTACCGCCGCCGCCACAGGCTGAAGGTAAAAATAAACCTGACTCAGCTAATGTATTTAATAGTTTACCGCCCGCAGGAACTGTAATTTTTTTCTCGTTGTTTACTGTAATGGTAACATCACCAGAATTTACGAGTTTCGCACGTGCCGATAAGATGATGGCAACCAGTGCCAACACCAAAGCCGTAAACATGGCAACGCCTAGAATAATTTGAATATCCATTTTTTTGCTCTACCTCGTGATTATAAGTCGATGCCGCCGAAGGACATAAAGCCCAAAGACATAAGACCAACGGTGATAAATGTAATACCTAAACCTTTAAGGCCTTCAGGTACATCACTGTATTTCATTTTTTCACGAATGCCGGCTAGCGCTGTAATGGCTAATGCCCAACCTGTACCTGCACCCGCACCAAACACGACACTTTCTGTGAAGTCATAAGCACGTTCTACCATAAATAGTGACGCACCTAAAATAGCGCAGTTCACGGTAATTAATGGTAAGAAAACACCCAGTGCGTTGTATAGCGCTGGTACATACTTATCTAACACCATTTCTAGAATTTGCACTAAGGCAGCGATAACGCCGATATAAGTAATCAAACCTAGGAAGCTTAAGTCAACATCAGGCAAACCTGCCCATGCTAAAGCACCATCGGCGAGTAAGTAGGTATAAAGTAAGTTGTTTACAGGAGTAGTAATAGTCAGTACAACAATGACCGCAATACCTAGGCCTAATGCTGCTTCTACTTTTTTAGAAACCGCGATAAACGTACACATGCCTAAAAAGAAGGCAAGCGCCATATTTTCGATAAATATAGATCGAACAAATAAACTCAATAACTCTTCCATTAGTGAGCCTCCTTCGCTTGTGTATTAGGCGCAATTTTAAATTCATCTTGCTCTATTTGTTCTTTGTGGAAAGTACGTACCACCCAAATAAACAAACCAATCAAGAAAAATGCACTAGGAGGTAATAACAACATACCGTTTGAAACGTACCAGCCGCCTTCTGTGGCTAGTGGTAGTATTTCGATACCAAATAGTTTACCTGAACCAAATAGCTCACGAATAAATGCAAGCACTAATAAGATCACGCTATAACCTAAACCATTACCGATACCATCAAGGAAGCTCGGCCCAATAGGATTTTTCATCGCAAATGCTTCAGCTCGACCCATCACAATACAGTTAGTAATAATCAAACCCACAAATACGGATAACTGCTTACTAATATCGTAAGCGACCGCTTTAAGAATTTGATCCACTAGAATTACTAGGGAAGCAATAATCGTCATTTGTACAATGATACGAATACTACTTGGAACATAGTTT
>CAZPXE010000747.1:0-1569 GCA_964590545.1 uncultured Rhodobacterales bacterium
CTAGAGCGTCCCGCCTTTAACCTGAATCAAAATGTGACGCCGATGTCCCGAGAGCGCCGAAGGCGTGACAGGGTATCGGTGTCTCAAGTTTAAGGCGGGGCGCTTTAGATTAGCCGCGTGGGAGACAGGGAGGGCAGTTGCCGCCCGCTCGCTTCCTTATGCATAATTTCTCTCGGGGGAGGCGGGGGCAGACTGCCCCTTCCAAGCGGCACACAAAAAAACAGCGCGCCGGGAAGGGCGCGCCGCTTAAAACGTCTTCAATCAGAGCGTTCAGCTCTTGTCCATCCGGTTCGCGATCAGGTCATCCACCACGGACGGGTCGGCCAGCGTGGACGTATCGCCCAAGCTCCCATGATCATCCTCGGCGATTTTGCGCAGGATGCGGCGCATGATTTTGCCGGAGCGGGTTTTCGGAAGGCCCGGCGCCCATTGGATATGGTCGGGTTTAGCGATCGGGCCGATTTCCTTGCGCACCCATGCGGTGAGTTCCGCGCGCAGCTCTTCGCTTGGCTCTTCGCCCGCCATCAGCGTCACGTAGCAATAGATGCCTTGGCCCTTGATGTCATGCGGGTAGCCGACCACCGCGCTTTCGGCGACCTTCTCATGGGCAACCAACGCGCTTTCGACTTCCGCTGTGCCCATCCGGTGGCCCGAGACGTTGATCACATCGTCCACGCGGCCTGTGATCCAATAGTCGCCATCTTCGTCCCGGCGGCAACCGTCGCCGGTGAAGTAGTAGCCTTTGTAATCGGCGAAATAGGTCTTCATGAACCGCTCATGATCGCCCCAGACCGTGCGCATCTGACCGGGCCAGCTGTCCTTGATGCACAGCACCCCTTCAACGCCATTGCCTTCGATGATCTCTCCGGTTGCAGGCTCCAGCACGACAGGCTCGATCCCGAAATAGGGTTTCATTGCCGAGCCGGGCTTGGTTGCATGCGCGCCGGGCAGGGGGGTCATCAAGTGGCCGCCGGTTTCGGTCTGCCACCATGTGTCAACGATGGGGCACCGCGCGCCGCCGACAACCTTGTGATACCACTCCCAGGCTTCGGGATTGATCGGCTCACCCACAGTGCCCAGCAGGCGCAGCGAGGACAGATCGCTCTTGCTAACATAGTCATCCCCTTGCCCCATGAGCGCGCGGATCGCCGTGGGCGCAGTGTAGAACTGGTTCACTTTGTGCTTCTCGCAGACCTGCCAGAAACGCGAGGCGTCCGGATAGGTCGGCACCCCTTCGAACATCAACGTGATCGCGCCATTGGCCAGCGGGCCATAGACGATATAGCTGTGGCCCGTCACCCAGCCCACATCCGCCGTACACCAGAACACATCCCCATCGTGATAATCGAAGGTCATCTCATGTGTCAGCGCAGCATAGACGATATAGCCGCCCGTCGTATGCACCACGCCCTTGGGCATCCCGGTCGAGCCGGAGGTGTAGAGGATAAAGAGCGGGTCTTCGGCATTCATCGGCTCAGGCGCGCAGTCGGCGCTGACCGTCTCTTGCATTTCGTGCAGCCAGTGATCGCGCCCGTCCTGCATGGTGATGTCGCCACCGGTGCGGCGCAC
>CAZPXE010000748.1:0-1559 GCA_964590545.1 uncultured Rhodobacterales bacterium
AGACAGAATTCGACGTCGTTCTGAAAAACGCAGGCGCATCGAAAATCAACGTCATCAAAGAAGTCCGCGCCATCACCGGCCTGGGCCTCAAAGAAGCCAAGGACCTCGTGGAAGCTGGCGGCAAGATCAAAGAAGGCGTCGACAAAGCCGAAGCCGAAGACGTCAAAGGCAAGCTGGAAGCAGCTGGCGCCGAGGTGGAACTGGCGTAAGCCTGTTCGCATTGGTGGCGGGCAGATTGCCCACCCAACAAGATTGGAACGCTCCGGGAAATCCGGGGCGTTTTTTCGTTGATTTTTCCCCTTTAGGGACGCGCCCCCCGCTCGCTATCTGTGCCGATGTTACATCAGTGCTTGGGTATGCGTAGTGAGTGATAGGGTAGGGCGCAGCGGTTGGTTCATCTGGATTGCGGCTGCGTTGTGTTGGGTGGTGTGGTGCGCGTCGTCAGCTGCGGAAACTGACGCGGGCACTCAGGCTGAGGTTCGGTCCTGTCTGGACCGCCTCGGCCCGCCACTTGTCGAGGGAGAGGATATCACCGGCTCCGCGCGTATAAAGCCTGTTTCCGCAGCCTGTCTAAAGGCACTGCGAGTGAACTGCGCAACAAACGCGCAACCGGCGCAATGCCTGACCGATCTGACCGGTGAGTATGACCGCCGTACCGCCGCGATCGCCGCAGCCATCCAGCGCGGTATCGAAGGTGGTAAATTGCGCGACAATCGGATTACCAGAGAGGCCGCAGAGCGCATAACGCAGGCACGCCATGCAACGCGGCGCTGTGGCGAGGCGGCGATTGCACCGGGTTTGGATGCGGGCTTGCCGCGCGCGGTACTTGTGGACAATTGCGGGGCTGGATACCAGTGGTTCCAAGCGTTCAACATGTTCGGAATGCTGGTTCTGACGTACCGGATAGATTGAGTTCTGGTCGCAATCATCTTTGAAACTGTTTGCAAGTCTCGTTGACCGTTCAACCACCTTTTGGTTGTGCAAACGCAGCAAATCTGTCATTGGGGCCGCGCATACGTTTCTATCTTTCGACCTACTGTCTCCCTTCCAACGGCTTCAGTCTATCGATCCAGACGAGAACGCGCCGAGATGCCGCACCTCCGCGGGCATCATGAAAATGGAGATGACTGAGATGGCCAATGGCACAGTCAAATGGTTTAACACCACGAAAGGGTACGGTTTTATCGCGCCCGATACAGGCGGCAAGGATGTGTTTGTGCATATCAGCGCCGTGGAACGTTCGGGCCTGACAGGCCTCGCTGACAACCAGAAAGTGACATACGATCTGGAAGCGGGCCGTGATGGGCGCGAGAGCGCAGTGAACATCCAGCCTGAGTAAAGGCACGGTGGTCAATGCGGTGGGCAGATTGCCCACCCTACGATTCGGAGCGTTCCGGGGGATCGGGGCGCTTTTTTTGTCGCAGCGTAAGCCGCGCGGACATCTGCCGATGGCCCGGCAGTGCTTTAAGGCAGCCAAGCACATTCCTCAGACATTCTGTTAGCGCGGGTGGCAAACCACCAGACCGCGAGGACGGCCCCTCTGCGCAGATTGCGTTGCA
>CAZPXE010000749.1:0-1554 GCA_964590545.1 uncultured Rhodobacterales bacterium
GAATCAGTGCGTAGATGCCGATCTTGGTGAGCAGACCGGCGAAGACCGCGGTGATAGTCGTTGGCGCCGTTGGGTACGAGTCGGGTAGCCACGAGAACAGCGGGAACATCGCGGCCTTCGTGCCAAAGACAATGAAGAACCACGCGCCGATGCCATCGTCGTTCGTTACCAGAATGCGCATTGTGCCTGCCTCGTTCGCCCTGTGTTGCTGCCTTGATAGGCGAGGGCGCGCGTTGTCACAAGATATAGTGTGTCACTCGAAGACCTGCGCCAGCACCTGCGCGGCGGCGTCATGGATATCTGTCAGCGGTGCGCGGTCTTCGCCGGGGAAGAAGCGCGCCCGCAGGCCTGTGGGCATGGGCGGGCAGTCTGCGATCACCACGCGGGGGCCGGTTTTGACCGTTTCGGCTTGCCAGGACTGCGCCAGCGCCAATTGCGCGGCTTTGGTTGCGCCATAGGTGCTGAAGAACTTCTCGCCCGCTTTGGTATCGCCAATAAAGACCGCCGTGCCGTCGCTGCCGAGCAGCGGCGCGACATAGGGAATAAGGCGCGCGGTGGCTTTGGTGTTCACTGCATAGGACTTGTCGAAATCCTTGTCGGTCAGCATTGCAGCAGGGGTGAGCGGCGCGGCGTGAATCGCGGTATGCACCCACAAATCCAGTGCGCCCCAACGGTCATGGATACCTCGGCAAAGCGTCTGCATCGCGCCCGCATCGGTGATGTCCAGCGGCGCGAGCGTTGCGGCCCCACCTTTGGTCTTGATCCGGTCGTCAAGCTCTTCGAGCGCGCCGACGGTCTTGCCCACCGCGACGATGTGATACGCGGGCGCAAGCGCCTCGGCCAAAGCGGCACCAAGGCCGCGCGATGCGCCGGTGATCAGCGCCAGTTTTGGGGTCATCTCTGCCATGGCGCGGCGTTTCGCAGGTTGTGGGCGTTAACGCAAGACCGCGGCGCCGTTTGGCGGTTGACACCCTTCGCCGCAGCGCGGCAAATGCGCTCAAATCAAAAGAACCAAGCGAGGGATCCACATGACATTGGCAACCGCCGTTTTCGGCCAGAATACACTCCTGAAACAAGTCGGGCTCGCCTTGGGCGGCGCGCTGTTCATCTCGCTGGCGGCGCAAGTCTCTATCGGCTGGCCGGTGCCGATGACGCTGCAAACGCTCGCGATCCTGATCGTCGGCCTGTCTTTCGGCGCGAAACTGGGCGCGGCGACGATGGTTGTGTATTTGGGCTATGGCGCGATGGGCCTGCCGGTCTTTGCAAATGGCGCGAACGGCGCGGCGTTCTTTGGCCCGACGGCGGGGTTCCTTGTGGGCTTCGTGATGCTGGCCTGGCTGGCCGGGGCTGCGGCAGAGCAATGGCTGTCCCGCGCGCTGAGCGGCTCGCTCGCGGCAGGCTCTCTGCTGATGGGCGCGCTTCTGGCGGCTGGTGTGGCGCTCTATATCCCCGGTCTTGCATGGCCGATGAGCATTGCGGGCGCGAGCGGAATTGACGCGGGCTGGGTCGGCAAAGACTTCGCCAGCTACTACTGGCCCTATTTCACGCAGCCCT
>CAZPXE010000750.1:0-1547 GCA_964590545.1 uncultured Rhodobacterales bacterium
GGGATCATGGCATAGGCAAACTCAAGGTCAGCGCGCAATTCGTCAGGGGTGCGCGCGCGACCGGGATGGTTGCCTGTGGCCTGAATGCCGCCGCCGGACGATCCTGTTTTCTGCTCAAACCCCACGACATCATCGCCTTGCCAGCAATGCATCGAGATTGGGATGGCTTTCAGGCGCTCGATGGCGGCTTCAGTGTCAATTCCCCAATCCGCGAACTGCGCCTTTGCGCTTTCATAGCTCATATCAGCCCCCTATCGCGTAAACGCTTGAACGTTGCCCGCGTCCACGTTGATGATGTTGCCGGTGGACTTTGATGACGTATCGGCGGCAAAGAAATAGGCGGCCTCGGCGATGTCTTCCGGCAGGACTGAACGTTTGAGCATGGATCGCTGGCGATACATTTCCTCCAGCCCGTCTTTGTCGGTGCCATATGTGCCCGCGCGCTGTTCCAGCCAATCACCCTCCCAGATCTTGGACCCACGCAGCACGGCGTCCGGGTTGACGACGTTGACGCGAATGCCGGCCTCTGCACCTTCCAGCGCCAGACACCTAGCCAGATGGATTTCCGATGCCTTTGCCGTGCAATAGGCCGATGCGTTCGGCGATGCCGCCAGCCCGTTCTTGGAGGCAACAAAGATAATCGCCCCGCCCACGTCCTGCACCCGCATCACTTTGAACGCCTCACGGCTGACAAGGAAGTAGCCCGTGCTCAGGATGTCCATATTCTTGTTCCAAAGATCAAGTGTGGTGTCCTCAACCGGGGCTGAGGACGCGATCCCTGCGTTGGACACGAGAATGTCGATCCCGCCAAATTCAACGGCAAGATCCGCATAGGCGCTGGCCACAGCGGTCTCGTCGGTGACGTTCATGTTGACCTGTCGGACCACATCCGCGCCAAACCGGGATGTGAGAGTGTCCAACGTTGTGGCCAGTGCTTCGTCATTGATGTCGGCCAACATCACGCAGGCCCCTTCCCGCAAGTAGCGTTCTGCGGTGGCCGAACCGATGCCCCCTGCACCGCCTGTGACAAGCGCTACGCGGCCAGCCAGTGCCTTGGGCTGAGGCATGCGCTGCAACTTGGCCTCTTCCAGAAGCCAGTATTCAATGTCGAACGCCTCTTGCTCGGGCAGGCCCTGATACTCGCTGACCGCAGAAGCGCCGCGCATCACGTTGATGGCGTTAACGTAGAATTCGCCGCTAATCCGGGCCGTCGCCTTGTCTTTGGCAAAGGTGATCATGCCCACGCCGGGCACCAGATAAACCACCGCATTGGGATCACGCAGGGCGGGACTGTTATCGTGTTTACAGCGCTCGTAATAGGCAGCGTAGTCGTCGCGGTAATCGGCGATCTGATGGGGCAGCCCTTCGAGGACCGCGTCTATATTGTTCGTCGCGGGATCGAAGTCGACCACGAGGGGGCGGATTTTGGTGCGCAGAAAATGGTCGGGGCAAGATGTGCCCAAGGCCGCCAGAGGCTCCATGCCTTTTGCATTTACGAACTCCAGTACCGTGTCGCTGTCGTTGAAATGACCAACCATGTGCTGATT
>CAZPXE010000751.1:0-1543 GCA_964590545.1 uncultured Rhodobacterales bacterium
GACGTCTACAACGCCAAAGCGCCCGACTACATTAAGCTCACTGCGACCTCCGCCCCGGACGAAGACCTGCTGGCCTTCATGGCAGAGGTCACACCAGGCGGTAAAATCCTCGACCTCGGCTGTGGCCCCGCCACGGCGTCCGCCCATATGCGCGCTGAAGGCTTCACACCCGTCCCCATCGACGCCTCCCAAGGCATGGTCGATCTCGCCAATGAAACCTATGATATCGGCGCGCGCCTTGGCACCTTCGATGATGTCATCGAGGTCGCAGAATACGACGGCACATGGGCCAACTTCAGCCTGCTTCACGCGCCCGAAGCCGACCTACCGCGTTACATCAAGGCTCTAGCCACGTCCCTCAAACCCGGAGGTATCTTCCATATCGGCATGAAGACCGGCAGTGGCGAAGCCCGCGACACGATCGACAGGCTCTACACCTATGTCACCGTCGAAAACCTGCACGCGATGATCAAAGACGCCGGTCTCACCCTCACAAGCACTCGTGAAGGCGAAGACACCGGCCTCTCCGGCAGCGTCGACGCTTTCGTTATCTGCCGAGCCGTAAAACATGCCTGATCTCTACGCCTACACCGACGGAGCCTGCTCCGGTAACCCCGGCCCCGGCGGCTGGGGCGTTCTGCTCATCGCCAAGGACGGCGACGAAGTGGTCAAAGAACGCGACCTCAGTGGCGGCGCGCCGGAAACCACCAATAACCAGATGGAATTGATGGCGGCCATCTCCGCCCTCGAAACCCTTTCAGGCCCATCGAAAATCACCGTGGTGACCGATAGTTCCTACGTCAAAGACGGCATCACAAAATGGATCTTTGGCTGGAAAGCCAAAGGCTGGAAAAACGCCGCCAAGAAGCCCGTGAAAAACGAGGAACTGTGGAAGCGCCTAGACGAAGCCACCAAGCGCCACGACATCACATGGGAATGGGTGAAAGGCCACGCAGGCCACCCCGAAAACGAACGTGCAGACGAACTCGCCCGCCTAGGGATGGAACCGTTTAAGCCTTAGACCTTCAGCACCATCTTCCCGATGTGATCACTGGTTTCCATGCGCGCATGGGCCTTGGCTGCATCTTCCAGCGCGAATTCCTGATCCATCACGGGTGACAAGCGCCCCCCGTCCAATAACGGCCAAACATGCTCTCGCAATGCTTCAGCAATCCGCGCCTTTGCCAAGTCTGACTGAGGCCGCAAGGTCGATCCCGTCATCGTCAGCCGTCGCGTCATGAGTTGCACAAAGTTCACTTCCACCTTCGGCCCTTGCAGGAACGCGATCTGTACCAGCCGTCCATCATCCGCCAAGGCTTTGATATTGCGCGGAATGTAAGGCCCGCCGACCATATCGAGGATCAAATCAGCACCACCGATCTCTTTCATCACCTCAACAAAGTCCGTGTCTTTGTAATTGATCGCCCGCTCCGCGCCGAGCTCAACACAAGCCGCGCATTTCGCATCCGACCCCGCTGTCGCAAAGACCCGCCCGCCGAACACGCGTCCCAGCTGAATAGCCGTCGTCCCAATCCCAGACGAC
>CAZPXE010000752.1:0-1539 GCA_964590545.1 uncultured Rhodobacterales bacterium
CCGACTGATCAAAAGCACATTCTTCACCGCCGAGCAGCGCGCCGCGCTGGCGCGGGATATTGTGGATAGGCTGGCCGAGGCCACAGGCGCGGTGCAGTATTTCCTGCCCACCCAAGGGATCGAGGAATGGGACCGCCCCGGCGAGCCTGCCAATGACCCCGAAGGCTTGGCGGCGTTTATTGCGGCGTCTCAGGACAGCGCGGAGGGCCGGGTTGAGACGCGCGTTCTCGACTGCCACATCAATGATGAAGCGTTCTGCGCGGCAGTTCTGGCGCAGCTTGATGCGTGGGTTGCGGATGGCGTGGTGCCAGCGGGGAAAGCTGGTTAAAGCGCTTCTGGTTGAACTTGAGACACAAATCCCCTGCCATGCTTCGCATTCTCGGGACATTCGTGCCATTCGATGCGTCGGGTTAAACCAGAAACGCTGTCGTCAAACGAAGGGGATCGCGGTGATCTCGGCCGCGTAGCGCGCGCCGCCTGTTTCCACCTGCAAGCCGCCCTCGCCCACCTCGGCGGCCATCAGCCCGACGCCTATGGTTTTGCCGACACGTTTTGAGAAGGCGAATTCGCTCACAAACCCAACCTCTTGCCCGTCTTGCAACAGCGGGACTTGGTGGCCCGGCAGGTCGGGTGTTCCGTCGATGAAAAGGCCGACGCGGCGGCGGGTAGGGCCAGCGGCGGCGATACGCTCTAGCGCGGCTTTGCCCACAAAGTCATGCCCGCTGACGAGGTCTACAAGCGCGCTCATGCCCATCTCGAACGGGTTGGCGCGGTGGGTTTGCAGGCGCATATCGGCCCCGTAGGAAATCAGCCCGCTCTCCAGCCGCTCTGTATCATTGGGCGCGCCGGGGCCGATACCGAAGGGCGCACCCGCCTCCTTGACCTTATCCCAAAGCGCGGTGCCTTGGGTGCAGTCCATCAAGTAGAGCTCAAACCCGCCCTGTTTGGACCAGCCAGAACGGGCGAGGACCAGCGGGATACCATCCAGCGCGGTCTGTTCAAATGCGAAATAGCGGAAGTCGCGGACCTGCGGGCCAAAGAGCGCGGCAGCTACATCCACCGCGCTGGGGCCTTGGATCGCGAGGGGCGAGACGTCAGGCTCGCTGACGCTGACATTCCAGCCCCGCTCCCGACCAATGGCGGCGGCCCAGAGGTGGATATCGCTGTCTGCGACCGAGAGCCAATAGCGGTCCTCGGCCAATTTCAGAAGCACCGGGTCATTGATCAGCCAGCCATCATAGTCGCAAAGCGGCACGTAGCGCCCCTGCCCGACGCGGGTCTTGGCAAGGTTGCGCGGCGTGAGGTATTGCACCAGCCGCCCGGCATCAGGGCCGCGCAGTTCAACCTGCCTTTGGGCTGCGACGTCCCACATCGCGACGCCATTCAAAAGGCGGTCATATTCAGCCTCCGGGTCGCCAAAATTGCCGGGGATCAACATGTGATTGTAGACCGAAAAGCTGCGCACCCCGTCGCGGACGGTTGCGTCGAAATAGGCCGATTTGCGAAGGTTTGGACCGATGCCGATGTGGAACATTTCTT
>CAZPXE010000753.1:0-1536 GCA_964590545.1 uncultured Rhodobacterales bacterium
ACCGCCTTGAGAGATTTATAATGGGCATCGTCATGGCCAAAGGATAAGTCATCGCAAAACAACAGGAATCTTTGATCCGTTGCCGCGCGTAAAACATTCAACAAACGCCCGATTGAGGGCAGGTCTTCGCGCTGAACCTCAACCAGTTTCAGCCCACCTACTTGCACATTGGCCTCCGCATGGGCGGCTTTGATGAGCGATGATTTCCCCATGCCCCGCGCGCCCCAAAGCAAGACGTTATTGGCCGGCATGCCACGGGCAAACATCAGCGTGTTTTCCATCAATGTATCCCGCGAACGATCAATCCCAAGCAGGAGTTTAATATCCACACGGTTCACCTTGGCCACAGGCTCCAAACGATCAGGGGAGACATGCCATACAAAGGCCTCAGCGGTCGCGAAATCCGGCGCGGGATGGGGGGCTGGGTTGATCCGCTCCAAGGCCTCAGCAATGCGGATCAACGCATCCTCAGACATCAGAGATCCTCAGGATGTTTGTCTTCGCCTGTCTCATCATCGCTAAAATCATCCTCAGCGGCCAATTTGGCGTCGGCTTTGCGCTCCACCATAACAACCAACCAGATGGAAATTTCATAGAGCATGTAGACCACTGTGAACAAAATCATCTGGGTGATCACATCCGGCGGGGTCACGACTGCGGCGAGCACAAGGATCCCCACAACCGCATATTTGCGCGTGTTTCTGAGCCCCTCAGAGCTGACCAAACCCGCCATCCCCATGAGCGTGAGCAACACAGGAAGCTGGAAGCAAATACCAAAGGCAAAGATAAATTTCAGCGTTAAATCAAGGCTTTCCTTGATGGATGGAAGGATAATCGTCTTCACCACAGTTGGATCAGCCGGCATCACATCCTCATCCCCCCCTGCCACAAGACTTGTCACCATGGGGATAATATCCGCAAACCCCACAAAGAATCGCATGGCCAGTGGGGTCACCACGTAATGGGCAAAACTTGCCCCCAAAAGAAACAAAACAGGAGAAGCAATCATGAAAGGCAAAAACGCGCCCTGCTCATTTTTGTACAAGCCAGGCGCCACAAACCGCCACAGCTGATAAGCGATCACAGGGAAGGCCAACATAAAGCCGCCAATGAAGGAAATCCGAAAAAAGGCAAAGAATTTTTCTTGCGGTGCGGTGAAAATCAGCGTGGCATCTTGACCGTATTCCACCAGAATTTTCGCCAATGGCGCCACCAAGAAATCCAACAAAGGATCTGCGAAGAAAAACACAATGACGATAGTCGCGAGCAAAGCATAGATGCAATACAAGATACGATTGCGCAATTCCGCCAGATGTTCAATCAAAGGGGCGGCGCTGTTTTCAACTTCATCGGTGCTCATGTTTTACTCTTCGCCTCAGAGGCTTTGGCCCCCGATTTTTTTGTAGTCGTTTTTTTTGTAGTCGCCTTTTTAGCGGCTGGCTTTTCGGCCTCTGCTTTCTTCGCAGCTGGCTTCTTAGCTTCAGCCTTTGGAGCAGCTTCTGCCTTAGGGGCTTCTGCTTTCTTCGGCGCAGCTTT
>CAZPXE010000754.1:0-1531 GCA_964590545.1 uncultured Rhodobacterales bacterium
CGGTGGTCTACGAATATTTCTTCTGTGACGGTCAGGCCCGATGCGTCGTCCATGACACCGACCGCGATGTTCTTTGGCGTCTGCCCCTGCATGCGCCAGTAGAGCGTGGTGCCGCATTTTCCGCAAAACCCGCGCTCGCCCCAATGGCTGGCTTGGTAGTTTGCGATGCTGGCCTCGCCCTTGATCGTCAGGTTCTCGCTCGGCACAACGAACAGGGGGCTGCCGCCCGCCCATTTTTGACACATGCGGCAATGGCAGGCGTGGATATCGTCGCCTGTGTATGCGGTGATTTTCACCGCGCCGCAGAGGCATTGGCCGGTGCGTTTCATAGCACGACATCCACTGCGCCGCCTACGACTGTGCCAACGGTGCCGCCGACAACGCCGCCCACGGTTGAGCCGGTGCCGCAGCTTGCGAGCGCGAGAAGGGCGATGATCGCGGCGAGCTTCATTCTGATTTCCGGTAAAGCGGGATCATGAAGGAGATATTCGCCATCAAGAACGCGACCGAGCCTGCCACGCCGATGAGGTCCCCGGCGCGGGCGGTTGAGATGATGAAGAGGATGGCGCAGACCACGAAGAGCCACCATCCGGTCAGGACGTAACGACGATCAGACATGCGGTTGCTCCTATTCAGCGGCGACGGCAGCGCGCGCGTCGGTGATATGCGCGGCAATCGCATCGGCAGCCTCGCGGCCATCGCGGATCGCCCAGACCACGAGCGACGCACCGCGCACGATGTCGCCAGCTGCGTAGACGCCGTCCATGGCGGTGGCGTGGGTGCGGAAATCGGCTTTGATCGTGCCCCAACGGGTGACTTCAAGCTCTGGCACGTCCCAAAGAGTCTGGATCGGCTCTGGCTCAAAACCGAGGGCTTTGATGACGATATCGGCGTCTTCTGTGTATTCTTCGCCAGTTTCCTCGGGGGATTGGCGGCCCGTTGCATCGGGGGCGCCGAGGCGCATCTTGGCGACTTTGACGCCGGTGACATCACCCTCGCCGGTGAAACCTTTGGGGGCGGATAGCCAGACGAACTCGACGCCTTCTTCTTCGGCATTCTGCACTTCGCGCTGCGAGCCGGGCATGTTGGCGCGGTCGCGGCGGTAGAGGCATTTGACCGATTTGGCCCCTTGCCGAACTGCTGTGCGCACGCAATCCATTGCCGTGTCGCCGCCACCGATGACGACGATGCGCTTGCCTTCGGCCCAAAGCTCGCCGCTTTCGATTTCAGGGACTTTGTCGCCGAAATTCTCGCGGTTGGAGGTAGTCGATTGCACGAACGATGTTGCCGAGACCTGCGCCGGGTCCGCCAAGCTCGCGGCTTTTGTAGACGCCGGTCGCGATCAGGATGGCGTCATGGGCTGATTTGATGTCGGCAAAGGAAATATCCTCGCCCACATTGACGTTCAACTTGAACGTGATTCCGGCCTGTTCCAGCTGTTCGTTCCGGCGCGTGACGATGGGCTTTTCCAGCTTGAAACCGGGGATGCCATAGGTCAGCAAGCCGCCGGCGCGGTCGTAGCGGTCGTAGA
>CAZPXE010000755.1:0-1528 GCA_964590545.1 uncultured Rhodobacterales bacterium
GCGATTGAAAAACATTTGGTAATTATTGGTGCCGAGAAGCGGGCCGCTTTGGACCGCGCGTTGCATCTCAGCCCGCAGCAAGCCCCGATCCATGCGGTGCTGTCCGGTATGACGGTCCACTGGGCCGAGCAGGAGTAAAGACATGTGGCAAGAGTTACGCGACGAGGCCGCGAAGAACCTGTCTATCCTTGATCTATTCACGGCAGACGAACCGCGCGCGCAGGAGTTTTCCGCCTCTGTCTGCGGCATGCTGCTGGACTATTCCAAGACAGCCATCGACACCGCCACCCGCGATAAGCTGCTGGCACTGGCGGAGGCGTCCGGCTGGGAAGCGCGGCGCGATGCAATGTTTTCTGGCGCTCCGATCAACGAAACCGAAGGGCGCGCGGTGCTGCATACTGCCCTGCGCAACCTCGATGGCGGGCCGGTGCTGGTCGATGGCACCGATGTGATGCCCGGCGTGTTGGAAACGCTGGACCGCATGGCAGCGTTCTCGGACAAAATCCGCGCCTCCGACATCACGGATGTGGTCAATATTGGCATTGGCGGCTCTGACCTTGGCCCCGCGATGGCGGCGCGTGCACTTGCGCCTTACCATGACGGGCCACGCTGCCACTTTGTCTCCAACGTGGACGGCGCGCATATTGCCGACACGCTGCGGGGGCTTGAGGCCAAGACAACGCTGGTCATCGTCGCGTCCAAAACCTTCACCACGATTGAAACAATGACCAACGCCCGCACCGCGCGGGCGTGGATGCTGGATCACGGCGGTGACCCCAAGGCGCAATTCGCCGCGCTTTCGACCGCTGAGGATAAAACGGACGCCTTTGGCATCCCGGCCACCCAAGTGTTCGGGTTCGAGGATTGGGTCGGCGGGCGCTATTCCATGTGGGGGCCGATTGGCCTGTCGCTGATGATCGCCATCGGCCCGGACGCGTTCCGCGCCTTCCTGCGCGGCGGGCAAGAGATGGACCGCCATATGTGCGCGGCTAAGGGGTCTGAAAACATGCCCCTGATGCTGGCGCTTGTGGGCATGTGGCACCGCCAAGCCTGCGGACACACATCGCGCGCAGTGCTGCCCTATGACGAGCGGCTGGGCCGACTTCCCGCCTATTTCCAACAGCTTGAGATGGAAAGTAACGGCAAATCCGTCGCGATGGACGGGCAGGGGCTGGATGTGCCCTCTGGCCCCATCGTCTGGGGCGAGCCGGGCACGAACGGGCAGCATGCGTTCTATCAACTGATCCATCAGGGCACCGATGTGATCCCGTGCGAGTTCATGGTGGGCGCAACCGGGCACGAGCCGGAGTTGCAGCACCATCACGACCTGCTTGTCGCCAATTGCCTTGCGCAATCCGAAGCGCTTATGCGGGGCCGCTCGTTGAATGAAGCCCGCGCCAAAGTCGCCGATAAATTCGACGGCGCGGAACTTGAGCGCCAAGCGGCGCATCGCGTCTTTCCGGGCAACCGCCCTTCAACCACGCTGATCTACCCGCTTCTGGACCCGGCGACGCTTGGCAAGATCATC
>CAZPXE010000756.1:0-1524 GCA_964590545.1 uncultured Rhodobacterales bacterium
TTGCGCAAATCCGTGCGGGTCCAGTCGAGGATGGGCATAAAATTGTAGCAGATTACCTCCAGCCCCGCCGCTGCCAGATTGCGCAGGCTGTCCTTATATGCGGCGATATGGGCGGCGCAATCGGCCCCTTGGGTCTTGATCGCTTCCGAGACGGGCAGGCTTTCGACTACATCCCATGTCAGCCCCGCCGCGTCGATCATGGCTTTGCGGGTGGCAATGGCTTCGGGCGACCAGACCGCGCCCGGCAGGTGATCATGCAAGGCCGAAACGATGCCTTCCACCCCGACCATATGCAGGTCCGAAAGGGCAATCGTGTCGGCAGGGCCAAACCAGCGCCAAGTCTGTTTCATGGGCGCCATCCTTTGCGCATGGGGTGCTCGGAAGGGAGAGGCAGGGTCTGCCGCGTGCCAGAACGGGCGGCGGCATAGATCGCTGTGACCAGCTCGATTGAGGCCGCGCCGTCGTCGAATGTCACGGCGCGGTTCGGCGCGCTGCGCTGGGCCTTGGCGATTTCGGCCAGAAGTCCGGTGAAGCCGGTTGGGGCGGGTGGAATGGCAGCGATGCAGGCGTCGATCTCTGCCTGCTGTGCCGGATCGCGGGCGGTGAACGTCCATCTGTCTGCGCCGGGGGCGTAGGGGTTTGTCCCAGAGGTCGCGGTTAGGTGTTCGTAAGTGAACCTCAGCCGGGTTTCATCCGTCGCCGCGCCGAGTGTGATGGAACTGCTCGCCAGCGCGCCGCCTGCAAGTTCGAAGGTCAGAGCGGCGCAGTCTTCGGTCTCAATCGGGTTGGCGCGGGTTGCGATTGCGCCGGAGACGGCTGTGATCGGTGCGAAGTAGGTCGCCAGAAGATCATGCGCGTGGATTGCGTGGCCCAGCACCGCGCCGCCTTGCTCGCCCTCCCACGTCCCGCGCCACGGGATCGCGTAGTAGTCCGGGCCGCGCGCCCAGTGGGTTTCCAGCGCGGCGACCAGCGGGCGGCCCGTGAGGCCCGCGCTGCGAAGGGCGTCCAGTGCATCCAAGGCGGGGCCGAAGCGGTATTGGAAGACGGGGTAGATGTGTTTGCCTGTCTCGGCCTGCGCGCTCCGAAGCACGTCGATGTCCGCAAGCGAAGTTGCGAGGGGCTTTTCGCAGATCACATCTTTTTCAGCGGCCAATGCTTGCAGGGCAACGGGGGCGTGAAGGTGCGGCGGCAAGCAGATATCGACCATCTCCACCTCACTATCCCGCAGCGCATCGTCAATCTGCTCGGACACGCGCGCGCCGCTGTTCAGTGCTTCGGCGCGGGTGGTGTCGAGGTCGATTATCCAGCGCACCTCAAACGCGCCCGGTAGCGCGCGATACCCGTCCAGATGCTGCGCGCCGATCCCTGCGCCGAGGATGGCGACGCCGATCATTGCGCCTCTGCCTGTGCTTGGGCTTGCAGGGCAAGGTCCATCACGGTGAAGCAATGTTCTTGGCGCATCGCTGTCTCGGTCCGGTCCCGGATATCTGCGGCAAGGCGCGCGAAATAGGGCAGGTCTTCGCC
>CAZPXE010000757.1:0-1515 GCA_964590545.1 uncultured Rhodobacterales bacterium
GGAGCCGCCGGGTACCGCCCCCGGGTCCGATCCGTTTATTACGAGCGCGTTTATGTCCATAGTCTTGCGACCCTTGCGATATAGGCGCTGTGACGGGCCCGTGCAAGCTTGGTGTTGACGACAGGCGCCTTCGGCGAGAGTTTAACTTGCCAAGCGAAGACAGGAGCCCGGCTATGCTGACAAACCCCTATCGTGGTCACGGGCTGGAGCATCCATCGCTTGCCCAGATGCCATTTCCATGTGCCGATGCTACCCATCCAAGGGCTTTGTTGGCGATGTGTCCCGCGGCTGGGGTGACCCCTTTGGTGCAAAGCGCGGACCTTGCGAAGCATGCGGGCTGCGCTGAGCTTTGGATCAAGGATGAGCGTGGGCGCATGGGGCTGGGCAGTTTCAAGGCCCTGGGGGCGGCCTATGCGATTGCTGCCGAAGCGCCAGCGGGCGTGCCGCCGAGTGAGGCTTTGGCAGGGCGCGTCTTCGTGGCCGCAAGCGCCGGGAACCATGGGCTGTCGGTCGCGGCGGGGGCGCAGGTGTTTGGCGCGCGTGCGGTGATTTATCTGGCCGATACGGTGCCGGAAGCCTTCGCTGAGCTGCTACGCAGCAAGGGGGCTGAGGTCGTCCGCGCGGGTGCCATCTACGAAGAAAGCATGGCAGCGGCGCAAGGCGCGGCGGCAGAAAACGGCTGGACGCTGCTTTCGGACAGTTCGTGGGAAGGGTACTCTGCACCCGCCCATGCGGTCATGGCAGGCTATACTGTGCTCGCGGCAGAAATCGCAGATGAGATTCCGGATCCCCCGACCCATGTTCTGTTGCAAGCGGGCGTGGGCGGTTTGGCGGCGGCGGTTGCGGCGACCTTGCGCGCGGCGTGGGGCGATGCGCCGCGCATGATCGTGGTTGAACCGGACGCCGCGCCTGCGCTGCATGACAGCATCAAAGCGGGCGCACCGCTGGATACGGATGGGCCGGTCTCGGACATGGGTCGGCTTGACTGTAAAACGCCGTCGCTGATTGCGCTGAAAGGCTTGGCACGGGATGCGGATGGGTTTGCGCTCATCTGCGATGCCGAGGTTGCCGCACAATTGCCTGTGATGGACGCGGCAGGGTTTGCGACCTCTCCCTCTGGCGGGGCAGGCCTTGCGGCGGTTTTGGCGCGCGTGGTGGACCTGCCGCCCGATGCGCGCGTTCTGTGTATCCTGTCGGAAGGGCCGGTATGACGCCCGATATGAGTCTGGCGCGCGGCTTCCCCGAGGCCGAGTTTGCCGCCCGCACCGAGGCCGCACAGAGTCTGATGGCCCAAGAGGGGCTGGCCGCGCTGCTGCTGACGCAAGAGGCGGATCTGCGCTATTTCTCAGGCTTTCTCACGCGGTTCTGGGAAAGCCCCACGCGGCCTTGGTTCCTGATCGTGCCTGCCAGCGGCAAACCCATAGCGGTCATCCCGTCGATTGGCGCGGCGTTGATGGGGCAGACTTGGCTCGACGACATCCGCACATGGGCCGCACCGCAGCCCGGCGATGATGG
>CAZPXE010000758.1:0-1514 GCA_964590545.1 uncultured Rhodobacterales bacterium
CCCGACGAAGGCGAAGTGCAGATCGAAGAGGCGCTGGCACGGCACCCAAACCTTGCTATCGACACAGAGGCGCTGACTGCCGACTGGATCGAACAGACATGGCGCAGCCCAGAGGGCGGCCTCCGCCTGCGCCCGGATTTTTGGGCGGACCAAGGCGGCATGGACGGCTTCTACATCGCCCCTTTGCGCCTCAAAGGCTAAAAAGCGCTGCGCCGTCTACTTCTTCGGGTTGTAAATACTTCGGGAGCGCGAGGGCAGAGCCCTCGCTTCGCTTGCGAACAAAGAAGTCGGTGACTCGGGCCAAATAGACGCCTATACTCAACTCAAACGCGCCGTCAGAGCGCTAAGGCAGAGTAGATGACACACCAAACCGGCTTCAGCGCCCGCAAGGCGCGGTTACTGAACCATATGCACGCCCGGCTCGCGGCGCGGGCCAAAGCGGCGACGGCGTTTGTGACCGCGCCAGAGCCGCGCACGATTGGCAGTTTCGCCAGGGGTCGGCAGCTTCTTGCCGGGAATTACTTGTTCGCGGGCTATCTGGTGACGGCCCCCGGAACGCGCCTGTGGGATGTGACATCGCCTGCGCCGGAATACACCGACGATATCCACGGTTTCGCGTGGCTCGACGATCTCGCCTCGGTCGGGGATCTTGCCGCGCGGGATGCAGCGGCCGTCTGGCTTTGGGACTGGATTGATCGGTTTGGCACCGGATCCGGGCCGGGTTGGACACCGGATTTGACCGGACGCCGCCTGATCCGCTGGATTAACCACGCGCTGTTCATCCTGCGCGGCCAATCGCCTGAGCGACAAAAGGCATTCTATCAATCGCTCGCCCAGCAAACCCGCTTCCTCGCCAAACGCTGGCATAGCGCCGCGCCGGGCTTGCCCCGGTTTGAAGCGCTGACCGGGCTGATCTACGCCGGTATGGCGCTGGAAGGGCAGGAAGATGCGGCAGAGCCTGCGATGAAGGCCCTTGCCAAGGAATGCGAAAGCCAGATCAACGCGCAAGGGGGGCTGCCAACACGCAACCCCGAAGAATTGCTCGAAGTGTTCACCCTTCTCACATGGGCTGCCGCCGCGCTGACCGAGGCGGACCGGGCTGTGCCGCAGGCGCAGGCGGACGCGATTGACCGGATTGCCCCCTCGCTGCGCACCCTGCGCCACGCTGATGGCGGGCTGGCGCGGTTCCACGGCGGTGGGCGCGGGCTGGAAGGGCGGCTGGACCATGCGCTGTCCAATTCAGGCGTCAAAACCCGTGCGCCGGATGGGCTGTCGATGGGTTTCGCGCGACTGTCTTCCGGGCGGACCAGCATCATCATCGACGCCAGCGCGCCTCCGGGTGGCAAGGCGAGTATCAATGCCCATGCCTCGACCCTTGCGTTTGAACTGACCTCGGGCCGTCGCCCGATGATCGTCAATTGCGGCTCTGGCGCAAGTTTCGGCAATGATTGGCGGCGGGCCGGGCGGGCGACACCATCCCATTCGACCTTGTGCCTTGACGGCTATTCCAGCGC
>CAZPXE010000759.1:0-1511 GCA_964590545.1 uncultured Rhodobacterales bacterium
TTCGAGAACGCCATCCACCGCGCCGCGCCAGCCAGCATGGGCCGCGCCAATCACACCGGCGTCAGGGTCTGCAAAGAGAACCGGCTGGCAATCGGCAGTCAGGACCGAGAGCAGCACGCCGGGCTGTGCGGTGACCATCGCGTCGGCTTTGGGTCGCGCTGAACTGGGGTCGGTGACGGTGACGACGTCGGCGGAGTGGATTTGATGCACGCCCACAAGCGCGTCGGCGGGTACATCCATCGCCTTGGCCACGCGGGTGCGGTTGATGGCGACGGCTTCGGCCTGATCGGAGCTGCCCGCGCCGCAATTCAGGCCCGAAAAGATGCCAGAGGATGCGCCGCCGTGACGGGTGAAGAACCCATGCGGGACGGCATTCAGGCTGTCGGAAGTGAGGATTTCAAGGCTCATGGGCGCAGCTTGGCAGGAGTGGGCATAGCGGGTGTCAGGTCTCAAGTCCGGGGGGCGGCGGCGCGCTGTCGGGCACGATTCCGATCACTTTGAACAGGTTTCCCATTTCTGCCGGGTGGGTCAACCGGCGATGTGCTGCGATGTGCTGATCGCGTGTCGCGCCGCTGAGCTTTTGGGCCAGTGCCTGTGCGCGGGCGGTGATACCGAGCCGTTCCAGAAAGATGCCTTGGGGGGTTACACGGCTGTGCACCGTGCCGCTGGCACAGGCATTTGCAAGCGCTTCGAAATCGACATGGGCGGTAAGGTCGGCGGTGCCGGGGCCATCCAGCGGATCGATAGGTTCATGATTTTTCAAGGCTTGCAGGGTGGAGCCGAGGCTGCGCCAGTCGCCATAGTCGATGATCAGCGCTGCGCCGCTATGCTGGGCGATCTGCGTGCTGAGGCGCTGGATGAGCGGCAGGGCGGGGGCGCAGGTTTCAACAATATCGCCGTCTTTTGTGTCTTCGAGCCGGTGGGCAAGGCCCAGCACGCTGTCGCGTGCGCCGAGGCCCCACGTCAGCGCGCCGTCTGCCGCGCCGAGGCGCAGCTCGCACCAGCCCTCGCCGTGGCGTTGGTATTGGCGGATCGGGAGCGCGTCGAAGAATTCGTTGGCAATAAGGAGAAGGGGGCGGTTTGGGGGGATGTCGTCCAGCGCATCCGCCCAGTGAACGTCATGGCCTTCAAGTGTTTGCGCTTGGACCGCGCGCAGGCGGGGGGAGGCGTCGATGAGGATGACTTCCGGCGTCAGGGTCGGCACAGCGCGCATTGCGCGCAGCGCGTCACGCATCAAGGTGCCGCGACCGGGGCCGAGTTCGACCAGCAAGGGACGCTCTGGCGCGCCTTGGTCGAGCCAGCTTTGCGCGAGGCAGAGGCCAATCAGCTCTCCGAACATCTGGCTGATTTCGGGCGCTGTGATGAAGTCCCCGGCGGTGCCGAAGGGCTCGCGCGTGGTGTAATAGCCATGTTCTGGGTGCAGCAGGCAATCGGCCATGAATTCCGCGACCGAGATCGGGCCGTCGGCGGCGATGCGGGCGAGGAGGGTGTCTGTCAGGCTCATGCCGCCG
>CAZPXE010000760.1:0-1506 GCA_964590545.1 uncultured Rhodobacterales bacterium
GTCGTCGCGGCTGACCTTGTCGCTGCGCCCGCCGAGGGTGCGGAGCCAGCCGCCGTCGCAGCGGCGGTGACTGAGGCCGAAGCTGAACCCGAAGCGGAGCCAGTAGCCACTGCCCTGGCGACTGCGGCACCTGACGAGGCCGCTCAGCCTGTCAAACGCGGCGGTGTGTTCGGCGGTTTGTTCCGTGCGCGCAACGCGCAGGACGCGCCAAAAGTCGAAGCAGAAGTTGAAGTTGCCAGCCTCGATCCAGCGCTGCCGGAGGCCAGTGAGCCAGTCGTGCGCGCGGAGCCAGAGCAAGCCAAAGCGCGTGGTATTTTCGCCCGCCGCGAAGCGCCGCGCAAAGGGCCGGATGCGGCGGATGTGACGCTGGGCACGATGCTGCCCTTCGGCGAGGTCGCGCGGGTGTGCGAAGCGAAGAAGGCCGATCTTGGCAAACGGATTGAAACGGCAGGTCGTGGCAACAAAGGCTTTGCCCTGTATGACAGTGCACCGGAGGCAACAACGCCGCGCGCGTTCTATGTCACTGGTTTTTCGGACGGCTGCCCGCGCCAATTCACAGCGGCGCTTGCCCTGTTTGGCGCGCCAGAGATGCATGAGCAGTTGCGCTACGGTCGCCCCTCCGAGAAGTACCCATACAGCACCACCGACAAAGCCTATGAAAAGGTGAAAGCCGCGATTTGCAAGGCTGCCAAGCGCAAGCCTTGCGGCGCGAAGATGGAGACGCTGGAGCGGAACACGGTGTTCATCTCAACCTATGAGCGCTTCACCGACAATGGGCGCTGGGCGGATATTCTGTTGCATGATGGCACGGTGCTGGCGGCTGCGGTGAAGGATCTGTAGCTCCGATTGCGGTGCAAACGAGAGGTTCTCCCCCCCTTTCGGCAGCTCTTGCGCGCGAAAGCGCCTATCGGTCAAATGCTCGTGCTTTTCGACGTATCTTCGACCCTAAGAAGGCATGTTTCCTAGTAATGCGGCGGGCGTTCGTCGCCGAGGACAACGCCGCCGGGGGAAGCGTCTTCGCGTTCGGCTTCGCGCAGGATCAGGCGATCAACTTGGCTTCGGAGTTTGCTGACCTCAAGGTCTTGCCGGGCGATCACGTCGGACAACTCTTCGACCGTGCGGGTCAGGTGGGCGATTTTCTCTTCTAACTGTTGCATCGGTGCGCGCTCCTTGCTGCGTGTGGATGTGATGGGTTTTGCGAAAGGGCGCAAGCATGGATATCTCGGTTGGCCTGTGTGGGCGCGCGAATGACATGATTCTGACCGGGCGGCGCGTGGATGCGCAGGAGGCGCTGAGCTTTGGGCTGGCGGACCGGGTGGTGATAGGCGCAGCTTTGCCCACTGCGCTGTCGATTGCCAATGATCTGACCCGATTGCCGCAAGGATGTATGCGCGCCGATCATTGCGCCACTCGGATGCCCGCCGAAGATTTGGGAGACGCGTTGCGGCGGGAGTGGCTGAGCGCCGGGATGGTTCGGGCCGAGGGCGTCGCTGGTGCTGCGCGCTT
>CAZPXE010000761.1:0-1505 GCA_964590545.1 uncultured Rhodobacterales bacterium
AGCGCAGCAAATCCTCAATCGGGGCATCAGGTTCAAAGCGGAAAACCGGATCATCCGCGGCGCTGAACCGGGCGCGCAGATCAAGCTGCGCATCGACGCGCGCGACCATGTCCTGTGATTGGATAAATTCATAAAGAATGTCCGTATCCAGCGTGGAGCTTCCGGCCAGCGCGCCAAGCCCGCCGAGCACGTCGAGCGGCACGTCAACCTCCTGCTTTTGGACAGAAAACCCGACATAGGAGGCGTATTGATCGGCGGCGCGTTCATAAAGATACCAGCCCGAGGCCAGCACAGGCATCGCCACCAGCACCAGAAAGCTGAGCACCAGCCCCGCATGGCGCATCCGCAGACGCGCGCGCGCGACCGGGGCGCGGGGCAAGGAATTATTCACAAAACTCTGGTTCTCTGCGGTGTCAAACATGGTGCGGTTCCAAATCGCGCCGCCCTGCCCCCGGAGGACCCCGAACGCCAGATGCAGCACGCGGCGAAACATAACGGAAACATCCTTAAAAAGACGTTTCGCTCGATCAGCGCGCTGCTGCTGCGCGAGATGCAGACGACTTATGGCCGCTCTCCGGGCGGGTATCTGTGGGCCGTGTTGGAGCCTGTGGGCGGGATCGCACTGCTGACGCTGGCCTTTTCGATTGCCTTCCGATCGCCGCCTTTGGGAGACAGTTTTCCGATGTTTTATGCGACGGGGATTCTGCCTTACACCTTGTATGTGCAGCTAAATTCCAAACTGATGGTCTCGATCTGGTTTTCGAAGCCATTGCTGCAATATCCGGCGGTCAGCTTCATTGACGCGGTGCTGAGCCGATTAATTCTGACGGCGATGACGCAGGTGATGGTGTTTTACTGCGTGGTCACGGGCATTGTGCTGATTTACGACCCGCAGATTACGCTTCGGTTTGAGATGATATTCCTGTCGCTGCTGATGGCGATGTGCTTTGGCGCGGGCGTTGGCGTGCTGAATTGTTTGCTGATCTCGGTGGCGCCCATGTGGCAACGGGTGTGGAACATTTTGCACCGACCTATGTTCCTGATTTCAGGAATCCTTTTCGTCTTCGAAGCGGTGCCGGAGCCGTATCGCTTCGCCCTGTGGTTCAACCCGCTGATCCATATCATCGGCGTGATGCGCAGCGGGTTCTACCCGACCTATGACGCGCCCTATGCCAGCCCGGCTTATGTATTCGCGCTGGGATTGCTGGCCTTGATGGTGGGGCTGTTTTTCCTGCGGCGGTGGCACAAGGATTTTTTGTATGGGTAACGGGGCGATACTATGAGTTTCTTACGTGTGGACGACAGCCATCTGGCCGTACCCGGCAAGATGGATATGGATGAAATGGCGTTTCTGGCAGCGCTTGCGGCGCAGGTACCGCAAGGGGGGCGAATTGTGGAAGTGGGCCCGTTTTATGGCCGCTCGACACGTGCCATCGGTCGGGCCAATCCAAGAGCGAGGATCACGTCCTTTGATACTTTCGAGGCTGCGCCCTGGACTGACAGAT
>CAZPXE010000762.1:0-1503 GCA_964590545.1 uncultured Rhodobacterales bacterium
TCAGCTTCACGAGATCATAGCCCGTGACGTTCTTCATCACGCGCCCGCCATTCTTGACGATGGTCCCGCTGCCATCCACGAAGCGCACACCCAGCGCGAAATCGCGCGCAGCACCCGCCTGCACCCGGCGCGGGCCGCTAACATTCCCGGCGAAGACGCCGCCAATGGTCGGCGTGCCTTCGGTTCCCAGCAGCGCCCGGTGATCCATCGGCTCAAAGGCCAGCCGCTGGTTTTCTGCCGCCAGCGCCGCCTCGACCTCTGCAACCGGGGTGCCCGCCTGCGCCACCATGGTCAGTGCGCCCGGCTCGTAAAGCGTGATGCCCGACAGGCCGGACGTGCTCAGCGCCTCACCCAACGCACCCATACCGCGGGTGCCGCCGCCCCGGATCGCCAGCGGCCCGGAGGCGGCCTTAATCATTTCGGCCAGTTCGGCCTCTGTCTCAGGTCTCATCATCTTCTTCGGGTTCCAAATACTTTGGGGGAGTCTGCGCAGCAGACGGGGGCAGCGCCCCCTTTACTCAGCTGCAATCCGGCGCGGATCACTCACATCCAGCGGGAACACTTTCGCCGGGTTCAGCAGCCAGTGCGGGTCGAACACGTCCTTGACGGCCATCTGCGCTTCCAGATCGGCGGGGGCGTATTGGTGGCTCATCAGATCGCGCTTTTCGATGCCGACGCCATGCTCGCCCGTCAGGCAACCGCCCACCTCGACGCAGAGTTTCAGGATTTCAGCGCCGAACTCTTCGCAAATCTCCAGATCGCCGGGTTTGTTGGCGTCGTAGCAGATAAGCGGGTGCATATTGCCATCGCCCGCATGGAAGACGTTGCCGACGCGCAGGCCGAACTGCTCCTCCATCTCGCCGATACGTTTCAGAACGTAGGGCAATTCGCTGACCGGGATCGTCCCGTCGAGGCACATATAATCGCTGATCCGCCCAATCGCGCTGAACGCCGCCTTGCGCCCGGCCCAGATGCGGGCGCTTTCATCGGCGCTGGCGGCTTCCTTGACAGCGACAGGGTTGTGGCGCTGCGCAATGTCTTTGATCAGGCCAAGCTGGTGGTCGATTTCCGCATCGGCGCCTTCGACCTCGACAATCAGCAGGGCGGCGCACATGGGGTAGTCAGCCTTGGCGAAATCTTCGCAGACCTCGATCAGCATTTTGTCCATGAATTCAATGGCGACGGGCAGCACGCCCGCTTTGATGATGTCGGCCACGCAAGCCCCGGCAATCTCGGCGCTGTCAAAGCCCAGCAGCACTGGCCGCGCCCCTTCGGGTTTGTGCAGGATGCGCAGGGTGGCTTCTGTCACCACGCCAAGCTGACCTTCAGAGCCGCAGATCACGCCGAGCAAGTCCAGCCCGCCCGCGTCCAGATGCGCGCCGCCGATCTCGACCACGGAGCCGTCCATCTGCACCAGCGTCACGCCCATCAGGTTGTTCGTGGTCACACCGTATTTCAGGCAATGCGCCCCACCCGAATTCATCGCGACATTGCCCGCAATCG
>CAZPXE010000763.1:0-1500 GCA_964590545.1 uncultured Rhodobacterales bacterium
TTGAATATACTGCATGGTGGTATAATGGCGGTGGTAAGGAGCTTTGGGCGGAACTTTCAGAGCCATTCGGCATTCACTCAGAACTGTGCGCGATGTTGGCCCCCGAAGCCTCTGGTTGGTTCAATGAACCGATCAACTCGCCAGCAGACCTTGAAGGGCTGAAGATGCGGGTCTTTGGTCTGGGCGCCGCGGTCATGGAAAAGCTGGGTGCACAGGCGCAGTCTATGGGTGTTGGTGACACGATGACCGGGCTTAACCTTGGCACGCTCGACGCGGCTGAAATCAGCTTTCCGGCCATCGATCTGATGCTGGGTTTGCAAGAGCATGCGAAACACTACTACTTCCCCGGTTGGCACCAGCAGTCGTCGCTGATCACGTTCATCGTCAACAAAGACGTGTGGGACGGCATGGAAGATCAACATCGTGCAGCCATCCAAGAAGTCTGCGCAGCTAACGTTGCAACCACGATCGCTGAAGGTGAATCGATCCAGCTTGAGCCTCTGGCCAGCCTCGAAGAACAAGGTGTCACCGTTCACAAATGGTCGGACGATATGCTTGGTGCCTTCTCTGGCGCTTGGGACGAAGTTGTCGCAGATCGCGCGGCTGCCGATGCAGACTTCAAGCGGGTCTGGGAGCACATTCAAGCATTCCGTGTCGACTATGCGACATGGGGTGATCTTGGTTACATCGATTAAGTAGGTTGGGGCGGGTGCCGTTGTGCGCTCGCCCCCTACACCTGTGATCATGCTAAAACTTGCACATATCCTTGAACGCATTTGCGTCTATGCCGCCCGCCTTGCGGGGCTACTGCTGTTTGTTTTGATGGCGGTCATTCTCTACGATGTTATTGGGCGTAAGTTCTTTAACACTGGGTCGGTCGCCTTGGCGGAACTCGAATGGCACATACACGGGGCCATTGCCTTGCTTGGGTTCGGCTACGCCTATACCCGCGATGCCCATGTACGGATCGATATTTTTCATCAAAACTTTTCGGATCGGTTCAAGCTAAAGCTAGAGGTCGTAGGCATCATTTTCTTGCTGACACCTTTCTTACTTGTCGTCTTGTGGTACGGGTTTGAATTTGCGCAGCGGTCTTTCGTCCGCGGCGAAGGATCCTCTGGCGGGCTTGGCCTTGATCATCGGTGGATCATCAAATCGGCTGTACCGTTGTCTGCGCTGCTCGCGCTCTTTGGCGCATGGTCCGTATTACTTCGTGCGGTTGCGACCCTGCGTGGCAACTTGTCCTCTCCTTATCAATCTGGTGGACTATGGAAATCCTGATCGAGCTTCTCCCCGCCTTTATGTTTTTAGGGCTGATACTTGCGATGTTCACGGGCCTGCCCGTGGCAGTTGTCCTTGGCGGGGTCACCGTTATCTTTGGTGCGATTGCGATCGCGCTAGGCGAAATGCGCCTTGTGCAGGCATCTCTTTTGCCAAATCGGATCTTTGGCGGCTCTATCCAAAATCAAGTGTTGATTGCCGCGCCGATGTTCATCTTCA